>NZ_PDIY01000001.1:547500-600000 GCF_002563655.1 Bacillus sp. es.034
ACCTGTCATGAATGTACCGGCTGTAAGGTCTTGTACACCATCTTGAATTTGTTTCATAAAGATTGCCTGGTCCCCACGTACAACGTCTCCCGCTGCAGATGTGTAAGAACCGAATTCGAACCAGAATGGAGCATAGAAAATGTGGTGTAAACCAAATGGAATAAGTGAACGTTCAATTACACCGAATACAAATGCTGCAAAGGCTCTGTTTTCACCAAGCATAAAGTTTGAGAATGTGTTAAGACCATCTTGAATCGGCGGCCAAATCAATAGCATCAATAACCCTAATACTACTGAAGATGCTGCTGTTGCAATTGGCACAAATCGTTTACCTGCGAAGAATCCTAAGTATGAAGGAAGTTCGATTTGATAGAAACGATTGTACATGGACGCAGCCAGGATCCCGACGATGATACCGCCGAATACACCTGTTTGTAGGGTTGGGATACCGAGAACCATCGCAAATGCCGGATCTACGTTATCACCTGTAACATCAGGAATACCTAATCCTTCTACTGTACCCATCGTTACGTTCATGATAAGGAAACCAACGATAGCCGCTAAACCGGCCACCCCTTCTCCACCGGCGAGACCGATGGCAACACCGACTGCGAAGAGCAGCGCCAAGTTTCCGAAGATAATTCCACCCGCTTGTTCCATTACGCTGGCAACGGTTTCAACGCCGCCGTTATTAAGGAATGGGGCAATGTCTAGAAGCGTTGGATTTTGAAGGGCATTACCAAACGCTAGTAAAAGTCCTGCTGCTGGTAAGATCGCAACTGGAAGCATTAATGCTTTACCGACTTTTTGTAGTACACCAAAAGCCTTTTTAAACATATGAGTTTCCTCCCTTTATTTTCTTTTTTCGACTAATTAGATGATTGCGCCAAACAAAAAAGGCATGAGAAAAGAGGATAATGAACGTATATGGATAGACTACCCCAAAATATACGTTTCAATTATCTTCTTCACTCATGCCTGATCGAATCAGTAACACGTAAGAAAGATAAGTACATTAATTCACTTTATTTTGAATCCGTTGAAGATGCATCGTGAGGTATACTGCCTCTGCATCGTACACGGGTTTCTGCAATGTTTGCTGCATCATCTTAATCAGCTTCCATGATAGATTATAGCAGACCGGATATTCTTCTTTCAACAGTTTTGCTATTTTTTCTGGTTCTTCTACTCTTTCTCCCCGTAAAACCCGTTCAATTGTATAACGGATATGTCGAATAAGCCTCATATAATCGACGCTTTCTTTATTGATTTCAACGTCCAGCTGTTGTTCGATCATCCCTATTAGACGACTGATCAACTGAGAATGCTGGTTCACTTCGGAAAGATCCTTGTTCATCATGGCGCTGTGTATATGAAGGGCAATGAACCCCACTTCCCCTTCAGGCAGATGCACATCGGTCATATCATTGATCATGCCGACGACTTCTTTCGCAATTTCATATTCAAAAGGGTAAAGTGTTCTCGTTTCCACCAGAAACGGATTCCTGATTTCCATCCCTCTCATCAATCGGTTAATGGCAAATAGAATATGGTCTGTAAGGGCGATATGGATGTGCTCGTTAAGGAATGAATTGGTTCTTTTCCTGATCAATTCGATGGCAGAGATAATGACGTTTGACATGTCCTCATTTAGAAAAGGAAGAAGGTTTTTGTACTGCTCCTGTTCTTTTTCCCCTTTTAGGACAAACATCTTTTCGGCAATATCATTTTGAATGGGATCACCCTTTTTCCGGTTGAACCCTATCCCCTTCCCGATCAGCACGACTTCACCGTAGCTCTCGTGAACGGCAATCAATACGTTGTTATTTAAGACTTTTTTTACATTTAAAGTAGACATACTCAATTCTCCCTATATATTCGACCATTTTCGACATTACCCGATTCCATGATTCTAACGAAAACTGACTCTTTTTTCAATTGATACTTCTTACCTTAGTACTACTTTCTCTACCTTTGTCGCTATTCCCTTTATTTATTTTCTACACTTTCTCCGATAAAAACCAAAAAGAAGCTGATCTGCAAGAGATCAGCTTCTGATGATTGCCTATTCTTATACCAGGAAGATAAAGTACATTACAAAGATCACAAACAGGAAGTACATGATTGGATGGATTTCTTTCCCGCGACCTTTCATGATCATCGTTATCGGATAGAAGATGAATCCGATGGCGATACCTGTTGCAATACTGTACGTAAGGGGCATGGCGACGATTGTCAGGAATGCCGGTACAGCTACCTCGAATTTCTTCCAGTCGATTTCACCTAATGACGAAACCATCAGTACCCCAACAATGATCAAGGCTGGCGCCGTCACGGCCGATGTGATGACGGCAAGTAACGGGAAGAAGAAAATCGAAAGGACGAACAGGATGGCAGTCACAACGGATGCGAATCCTGTCCTTGCTCCTGCGGCAACCCCTGCAGATGATTCAATATAAGACGTTGTGGTGGATGTTCCTAAGATAGCGCCGACTACCGTTGCACAAGAATCCGCGAATAACGCTTTTCCTGCACGGGGTAATTTGTTCTCTTTCATCAAGCCTGCCTGATTGGCTACCGCCACGAGGGTACCCGCCGTATCAAAGAAATCGACGAATAAGAACGTCAGGATGACTACAAGCATCTGGATCGTGAAGATACTTCCTGCATCATTGAATAGTGGTTCCAGCGCTGCCCCGAATGTCGGAGCAAGACTTGGTGCCGCGTCCACTACTCTTTCCGGTGTATCGATAAGACCGGCGATCATTCCCACGACAGCCGTTACGACCATCCCGATGAAAATCCCGCCTTTAACACCTCTTGTCATTAAAATGACCGTGATGATAATCCCGAAAATCGCAAGTAGCGTGGTTCCCTTTGTTAAGTCTCCAAGTCCCACTAATACGGCATCGTTGTTGACGATGATGCCTGCGTTTTGAAAGCCGATGAAGGTAATGAACAGTCCGATTCCCGCTCCTACGGCGTATTTCAATTCGGCGGGGATCGAGTTAATGATTTTTTCCCGGATGCCCGATAGTGTCAAGGCAATGAATATCAGTCCGGAAATCAACACTCCCGTTAAAGCCGATTGCCAAGGTACACCCATTGTTAATACGACCGTGTATGCGAAGAAGGCATTCAAGCCCATCCCTGGTGCGAGAGCAATCGGATATTTTGCGATCAATCCCATGATCAACGACCCGATGGCCGCAGCCAATGCTGTTGCCACAAACACTGCACCGTAATCCATTCTCATACTGTCCGGCAGATCCGGCACGGATTGAAGGGTCAACGTAAGCGGGTTGACGATCAAGATATAGGCCATCGATAGGAAGGTGGTCAATCCCCCGATGATCTCCCTTTTATAATTCGTTCCTAACTGGTCAAACTGAAAAAAATTCCTCATTCTTGTACTCCTCCTATAGAGTCGCCGTAGAAAATAAAAAAACCTCGAACTACCAGAGTTCAAGGCTTTGACTGTTAAGATCCAGATCGATAGGCGCTAAAAAAATGGTCCTATCGTCCATCACCTCGTAGTCAAGCCATTTACGGTAGCTTGGTAGAAACGCTCGGGCCTTATTCCCGAAATTATACGACGTAATACTTTTTATAATGTTTTGTTATGATTACAGTACTATTGTACCAACGGGAAATGAGTCCGTCAATACAAAATACGAACATTATTATAGTTTTTTTGTTTTAATGTTCGTTTAATACAAAAAACGACAGGTACCCTCCGTCTTTGTCGAACGGAAGAAACCTGTCAGCTTTACAACTCTCTATTCCATTATTCCCACTCAATCGTTGCAGGTGGCTTACTCGTCACATCATACACCACGCGGTTGATATGATCGACTTCGTTCACGATGCGGGTGGAAATCTTCTCAAGAACATCCCATGGGATGCGTGCCCAATCGGACGTCATTCCATCGATGGACGTCACGGCACGGATACCGATTGTGTAGTCATAGGTTCTGGCGTCACCCATGACACCGACGCTTCGGATGTCAGGAAGAACGGTGAAATATTGCCAGATGTCACGGTCCAGTCCAGCCTTTTTGATTTCATCACGAAGGATATGATCAGACTCACGGACGATTTCAAGCTTTTGTTCAGAGATTTCACCCAACACACGGATACCAAGACCCGGTCCCGGGAATGGTTGGCGCCATACGATTTCATCCGGAATACCAAGTTCAGAACCTAACGCGCGCACTTCATCTTTGAATAATGTGTTCAGAGGCTCGATCAGTGTGAACTGCATGTCTTCAGGAAGCCCGCCGACATTGTGGTGGGACTTGATCGTTTGCGCAGTCGCCGTTCCGCTTTCAATGATGTCTGTATATAACGTACCTTGTGCAAGGTATTCGATGCCTTTAAGCTTCGTCGCTTCATCGTCAAACACGTAAATGAATTCATTTCCGATGATCTTACGTTTTTGCTCAGGATCGGATATACCTTTTAGTTTATTTAAGAAACGATCCTGGGCATCCACTTTAATGACGTTCATATTAAAGCCGTCAGCGAATGTCTTCATGACGCTGTCTGCCTCGCCTTTTCGTAGAAGTCCGTGATCGACGAAGATACATGTCAGTTGATCACCGATTGCTTTGTGGATCAAGACTGCCACGACGGATGAATCGACCCCTCCGCTTAGTGCACAAAGAACTTTTTTATCACCAACTGTTTGGCGGATCTTGTCCATTTCCATTTCGATGAAGTTCTCCATGGACCAGTCGCCGGTACACCCACACACTTCGAATACGAAGTTCTTCAGCATTTCGTTTCCGTGTTCTGAGTGTCGTACTTCAGGGTGGAATTGTACTGCATATAACCCTTTTTCCTCGTTACTCATAGAAGCGATCGGGCAAGATGGATTCGTTGCGTTCACATCGAATCCTGCAGGAGCTTCGACTACAAGATCCCCATGACTCATCCATACGACTTGCTCTTCGGGAAGATTTGAGAATATTTTAGACTGCTTCTCAATATTGATCGCTGCCTTCCCATACTCACGATGCTTTGCGCGTTCCACTTTACCGCCAAAGTGCATCGTCATAAGCTGCATGCCATAGCAGATACCGAGAATCGGAATATCAAGATCAAAGATGCGCTCATCGCAACGGAAAGAATCTTCACCATACACACTGTTCGGACCGCCGGAGAAGATGATCCCCGTCGGATTGATTTCCTGGATTTCTTCAAGGGTAACTGTATGCGGATGGAGCTCACTATAAACACCAAATTCACGAATTCTTCGCGTGATTAATTGATTGTATTGACTTCCAAAGTCCAAAACGACGATCATTTCCTGATTGTGCAATTCTTCTTTACCAAGCATTCAGTTCACCTCTTCAGTTTATTTACCTACTACCATCTATTGTTGTTAGCATTCCAAAAAAAATATAAAAAAAACTAGACTTCGCCTTAAAAAAAGGCAGAATTCTAGTTTTTTGCATACACGGATGTCAACTAAGAACACTGCCTTCATAGTCCAGTCATTTAAGGTGACCGGGTAGATACTTTCGAACCGTATTATCGAGGATATACGAAGGATGCTAACGAACGCTATTTGAATTTGACATCATTTTATACTTTGTAATCAACCGGGTCAACCGGTTGTCCTTTTAATTAAATTTTCCCATAATTCCCTCATCTTCGTCCAATCTTCTGATGTTGGGCTCTGACCGTATAATATCCGTTCATAATTATTGGTCAAACTGGTCATTTCACGGGTACCGAAGAACTGATCGATATATCTGGAATAGCCCCGTAATGTCTGACCGTCATCCATTTTCAATCCGTATCTTTCCAATTGTTTCATGAGGGACAGATAGGCTTCCGAGAATACGTCATCTGAAGACTTCCTGCGGTAGTAGAAAATCAGGACATACGGCATCCAGCGTCTTCTCAAAAGGAATAATGCAATCCCAATGATGATGAGGAGAATGGTTCCCATCACGATCTTGCCCCAATTGTCCGCTATGAATGACGTGATGTCATCCCACAGCTTCGATAAAGAAAAACCATCGCCGGAAGATGCGGTATCTTCTTCAGGCTGCAGGGGTTGTTTCGGCGCTTCCTTTTTCTCCGGGATAGGGACTTCACTATTATCAGTGTCTGGTATATCAAGGTCATACTGATAAGAAACATTGTTGCTGAAACCGACAGTAGGCTCAAACGGAACCCAGCCCACTTCCGGGAAGAATACCTCTACCCATGAATGGGCATTGTTGTTCGATACTTCATATAGTTTATATGTCGAATCCACCTGCCTGCTGTATTTCCCTTCTGTATAGCCTTTAGCCCATCTTGCCGGGATCCCGAGCGAGCGGACCAGGACCACCATGGAAGTAGAGAAATTATCACAGTAACCGCGCTGCGTTTCAAACAGGAACTGATCCACATAATCCTGCCCTTCTTCAGGAACCGGTACATCGAACTGATCGTATACATACGCTTCTTTTGAAAAATATTGCTCGATCGCCCTTACTTTGTCATACCAATTATCCTCTTCCGAAGTGATTTCAACGGCCAGGTCCTTGACACGCTGGGGAGTCGTATCAGGCAGCTGGGTGTAGCGATCGACAAACTCAGGTACCTGCATGATCTCCTGCTCTTCATTGGCCGCCTTCATCTTTTTCTGAGAATAGGACGGGGAGCGGTAGGACAGCTCATACTCTTCAAGCTTAACCGTTTCATCGGCTTCTTTATAACTCGTCACTTTTTCATCTATGGGATTGAAGCTGAAATACCCATTATCATTCCCGTTGATCGTTTCCACCCCGTAAGGATAAGCGACATGGGAATAGGTACGCTCGACCATGACCTTCTCACTTTCCAGGTCCCGCTCTTCATCCGATTGGGGTGAAGGGATCGGAACCTTTTTCCCCGGATCAAACGTGAGTGGTTCCTTTTGATCGTCAGAAATGGACTGCTCCCAACCTTTCCCCGTATATAAATCCTTCGATTCAATTTTCCAGTAATGCTCCCGCGTCACCTCTGCATTGAAAATGACCGTGGGATCACCGACAAAGGGACCCCCAAGCTTAGTATCATCCGAATCGTAGCCAATCTTGTTGACACCACTTCCACCGGCACCTTCAGAAAAGGATTGAAGATACGGGACAGGGTCCGGCCAGATCGGGTCGGCTTTAGGAGCTGCAAAAGCAACCACAGAGCTGATCCCAAGCATCACCGTCAGTGGAACGATCCAGCGATGGCGGCTCATCTTGGAACCAAGGAGCTTCTCTCTTTGCACCAGCCTTTCAAGGGCCAGTAATCCCATGAGGAGAAAGCCGAAAAAGACGACGCGTATAATCGATTTATCCCCTTCGTAAACCGTGAAAGTATCAATCAAACACACATAAGTGACCGTCATCACATAAAACAGAAGAATCGTTTTTCGAACAGATAGCCAGTAATGGATCAAGTACGTCATCAGCCACAGTAGCACAAAGAACAACAGGCTTCTGTACTCAAAAGACAAACTTGGCCATTCCCACCCGAGGGTCAGCCCTACATTCTCCCATAAGTCATAGCTGAACTCCCTGAACCACTTGGGAGAGAAAAAAGAGCCCTTATAGTACAATCCATGCAGACTGTACAGAATAAAAAGGATTTTCACACATGCCGTGATAGCATAATGAATCCGGAAATAAGACAGGGTGAGGGCCAAGGCGATAAAGACGATAAAATAGGTCAGACTCGCTGTGTCCGTCACCACTTTAAGTGGTTTTAACCACTCCCATAAAAGGAAAAAACCAAATAAATAAATCACGACCTTAAAAAATGAATGCGGAGTTTCTTGCCTCATGCCCGTTTCACCTCCAGAAATGCCGACGAGAAGTCGCCTTCAAAGCATACCTGCAAACGAATGCCGCGGGAGGAGGCATAGGCTTTAAGCGATTTCTCCTCTGCCGTGTACGAATCCCCCACCCTCTTAACCAAAAAGATGACGACAGAGCTGTTCCGCTTCGCATACTCATTCACGCTCATGATCATTTTTTTCGAGACGGATGAGGTCACGAATAGCACCGCCGCTGATTGAGAATAGTTCAATCCCGCCCCCTGCAGGACTTTCCCCAGAGCAAACGGGCTGTCCTGCCTCACTTTCGCCAAGTGATAATTCAGCTGACTCAAATGCTCATCCCCGCCCCGGATGGGAAATGAAACATGATCTCCACCAATTGAAACCAGGCTGACCTGAGCCCCTTTTTTGACGATGGACCTGATCATCGAAGCCGTAAAGGTCACCATCGCTTCAAACGCTTGCGAGGACTCCCTGTCGAGAACAATGAGGACGTCATGGGACTGACGTTCCTCAAACTCCTTCGTCATCAGCTCATTGGTCCTTGCAAAGGTCTTCCAATGAATCCACGAAAAGCGGTCACCCGGTTGATACTCACGGATACCCGTCGCCATGGTCGTATCCTTTTGGATCTTCACACTCGAAGTCGTCATCCCCTGGTCATATCGATTCTCAAGCGGTCGATATGGGACATCGACGATCGACGGGTACACGAGTAGCCTGTCCACGCAATCCACCGTGGCTTCCTTTTCGAAAACACCAAAGAAATCACCTGTTTTGAACCTGACTTTAGTAAAGATATGTTCCCCACGTGGAAGCTCATCGATATAATAGGTCAGCTTGATCCGTCTTCTGAATCCGGGATGAATCATCGCTTTCGCCTTTTGTAAACCAGACTGATGAAAGACAGAATCTGTCACCACATCCTCCAATACCAAATAAAACAGAGGAAAAGGCAGCTTCCGGGTCAGGGTGATCGTCACCTTCAGTTCGTCCCCGGCCTTGTACTCAGCAGATTCAAAACTCCGCTCCACATAAAACTCCGATAACGGATATAAGAACACAAAAACTGAGTAAAGGGAAAATGGCAAAAAACTATAGAACAAAAACCAGCTCACAAACCCACCTTGAAACATCGCATACGAAAAAGTCACGCCCATCAGAATAAGAAGGAGCAAAAACTTCCCTAGTGGTTTAAGAAATTGAAGTTTCGTCTTCATCTATCTCACAAGCCTTTGTACCGGGACCGGTATTCGCGCCATGACTCTCTCCACCACTTCTTCAGGGGTAATCCCTTCGTATCTCGCTTCCGATTTCATAATGATACGGTGAGAAAACACGAAAGGCGCCAGGAATTGAACATCATCAGGAACTACATAATCCCTGCCTCTTAAATAGGCATAGGCCTGGCAAGCCTTCATCAGGGCAATCGATCCACGGGGACTCGCACCCAGATACACATTCGCATGGATCCTCGTACGGTTCGCAATCTCCACAATGTACTTCTTAATGGTGTCATCCACCAATACTTCCTTCACATCCCCTTGGATATATCTCAATTCCTCAAGGGTCATAACGGGCTCCAATTCATCGATCGGCGGAGTCCGCTGGGCGCGGTGAAGGACTTCCATCTCTTCTTCCGGTTCCGGATACCCCATCTTCATCTTCAATAGGAATCGGTCAAGCTGTGCTTCCGGAAGCGGATACGTCCCTTCATATTCAATCGGATTCTGTGTCGCCATAACGAAGAACGGCTTATCAAGCTTCCGGGTCATCCCGTCAATCGTGACGCTGCTCTCTTCCATACCTTCAAGCAAAGCGGACTGCGTCTTCGGTGATGTACGGTTGATTTCATCCGCAAGAATGATGTTCCCCATGATCGGTCCAGGTCTGAAATTAAATTCCATCTCTTTCGGATTATAAATCGATACCCCGATCACATCGGAAGGCAGTAGGTCCGGCGTAAACTGAATTCGCTTAAAGCTTGCTCCCACCGATTTCGCCAATGCGCGAACCATCATCGTCTTCCCTACACCCGGAACATCTTCAAGCAAAACATGTCCCCCGGCAAGCAGGGAAACAATGCTCAGTTCTGCTACCTTCCTCTTCCCGATCATGACTTTCTCTATATTATCAATGATACTTTGTAACTTTGGATTCACTGTTTCATGTGACATCGTACCCCTCCTGAATGATTCAAACTCATCTTTAACTATTACTACTTTCGTTTAAAAAGTCGAAAATCCTCTATAAAATGGGAAATTGGTAGATAATTTTTGGGGAATTGGTAGGATATGAAGGTCATCGAGGTGATGGACTGTTCCAATTTTTGTAGAGGCATCTTGCTGCCATTCAATTTAAAAAGCCGATTCTCCATTATACGAGAATCGGCTTTTCCACTTGACTATTTCCAAAAATCATCAAACACCGTGACCGGCAGATGACGTTTATGCTGTGTTTTCAGGTAATGACCTTCAATGGTTTTCCTGGCTTCAGCGGGTACTTCTTTCCCTTCCAGGTAATCGTCCAGCTGATCGTACGTCACGCCAAGGGCTTCTTCGTCCGGGAGCGACGGGCGCTCTTCCTCAAGGTCCGCTGTCGGTTTCTTATTGTATAAGTGCTCCGGACAGCCGAGCTCGATCAAAAGTGCTCTCCCTTGACGCTTGTTCAGGCGGAAAAGGGGGACGAGATCTGCCGCTCCATCGCCGTATTTGGTGTAGAAGCCGGTGACTGCTTCAGCAGAGTGATCCGTACCGAGCACCACGCCATTTTTCATGGCGGCTATGGCAAATTGCACCTTCATCCGTTCACGCGCCTTTTCGTTCCCTTTGACAAAGTCGGAAAGCTCGATCCCATTTTTCTTCAACGTTTCGACGCTTGCATCGACTGCGGGTTGAACATTGACCGTCATCGACACGCTCGGGTTGATGAAATCCACGGCATCAATGGCATCCTGGGCATCTCCCTGTTCCCCGTAAGGAAGTCTGACGGCATAAAAAGCATAATCCGATGAACCGGATTCCTGATTCATTTCATCAATGGCCATCTGTGCAAGTTTACCTAATAAAGTAGAGTCCTGACCTCCTGAGATTCCGAGGACCAGACTTTTCATAAATGAATGCTTCTTCAAGTAAGCCTTCATAAAGTCGACGCTGCGACGGATTTCTTCCTGGGGATTGATTTCCGGGGAGACCATCATTTCTTCTACGATTTGTTTTTGAAGAGAATCCATGTTTTCACACTCCATGTTAGGTTTTATTACATCATATTATATCTTTTTATCTTACCCATTCACAGGCAAACTTACCAATTTCCGCTATGTTTTTCTTTCACTTCGGCTTTTACACGGTGAATCAGATCCATCTTATTGTTCCAGCACTCTTCACTTAAATCCACAGGGTACTCTTCCGGATTCATGGAACGCTTATATTCATCCCATAACAATTCAAGATTTTCATTCACAAAGCTTCTCATATCCTCTAGTGGAGGTGTATCATACACCAGCTCACCGTCCTTGAAGACCTCCACATGAAGTTCCCTCGCTTCAAAATTCGTGACGAACTTACTGATATACGTATGAACAGGGTGGAACATTTTCAACCGTTCCTGACTTTCAGGGTGTTCATGCTCCAGGGCAATATATTCGCCCTCTGATTTATGATTAACCGTATTGACGATGCGGTAAACCCTTTTCATCCCGGGAGTTGAAACTTTTTCGGCATTGCTCGAAATTTTGATCGTGTCTTCCATTTCACCTGACTCATTTTCAATGGACACGAGCTTATAAACGGCACCCAAAGCGGGCTGGTCGTATGCCGTGATCAGCTTCGTTCCGACACCCCATACATCAATCTGTGCCCCTTGAGCCTTCAAGTTCAGAATTGTATATTCGTCTAGATCATTAGAAGCAATGATTTTCGTATCCTTAAATCCTGCATCATCAAGCATCTTGCGGGCGATCTTCGATTGGTACGCCATGTCGCCGCTATCAAGGCGGATCCCTTTGAAGTTGATCTTATCGCCAAGCTCCTTCGCTACTTTAATCGCTGTCGGGACACCGGACTTTAACGTATCATACGTATCCACGAGGAACACACAATCCTTATGGCTCTCTGCATACTTGTGAAACGCCTGATACTCATCTCGGTAAGCCTGGACCATGGCATGTGAGTGGGTTCCGGAAACAGGCATACCGAATAACTTCCCGGCCCGGACATTACTCGTCGCATCAAAGCCGCCGATATACGCAGCACGGGTTCCCCAAATGGCTGCATCCAGCTCATGGGCACGTCTCGTCCCGAACTCCATCACCACTTCATCCTCTACCACCTGCTTGATCCGGTTCGCCTTCGTCGCAATCAACGTCTGGTAGTTCACGATATTCAAGATTGCCGTCTCCAATAACTGAGCCTGAGCAAGAGGCGCCTCCACACGAACAAGGGGGACATTCCCGAATGCAACCTCCCCTTCCTGCATGGACCGGATCGTCCCAGTAAAACGAAGCTCCGCCAGATATTCAAGGAATGCCTCCTCATACCCCAACTCCCGTAAGTACTCGATATCACTTTCCGAGAAATGAAAATTTTTCACATAATCAATGATCCGCTCAAGCCCTGCAAATACCGCATATCCATTGCCAAAAGGCAGCTTTCGAAAGAACACTTCAAAAACAGCCTTTCGATTATGGAAATCATCATCCCAATACGCCTTCGTCATATTTATCTGATACAAATCTGTATGCAACGCTAAACTATCATCTGCATAGTTCGTCATGTATTTCTCTCCTTTAAGCTATAGCCAATTGTTGAACATGATTGAGTCTTTTCTATTTTAACCAATATTGGGTGGGATATCGAATGATTAGGGTTATGGGGGGGAAACATTTAAACAAACGTTTGATTAAAGGTTTCAATAATATATGAGAGAGATCTAAAAAAACGCAATACCTAATAATCCCTCCAAACCCCTTCTGAAAAATAAGTAAGCCAGCACTCTCCACAACAACAAATTGAGCATTTAAAAACCGCTAATAGATGTTACATAGCGGCAAGAAATTTATATTATTATACTTGGATAAAACAAACGTTACACTAAAAAGCAAGAAGAAACTCACTTAGAAAGGTATTATTAACCTTTAAGCACCTGTCCCTTCTTTCATCTGAATCTGATGAAGATGATTTTTTCTCATATACGGTAACGCAATCCCTACTACTACGGCCGTAACGGGCATACTTCCATCACCCAGCAGCCATTCCAGTACTGAGACCGGGACGTATACCACATAAAAGAAAATCATCAGGAATAAATAGAACCTTCTCCAGCGCTTTTCTTTTTTAGACATCTTTATTCCTCCAGTCATATTTAATAATCCAGGGATCGTTCTACCTCTTTATTATGAAAGTTTGAAAGCTCTTCAATAAAGTCCACTTTGGGCCCAGCCGAGGTTTGAAACAGATCTTCTTTGATGTCTTGAAAAAAACCTTTAAAAGCGGTTCCTTCCATGGTGTTTGAAGCATGTACAAATACTTGTCCGTCTTTTATCGTAAGAGTGGCATCTGTTAGGTTTCCATCATTTTCTAATATGGTCGATTTAGCCTGAGATTCCATGTCAGGTAAAATACCATTATAGATTTCTTGTCCTAATTTACGATCCAGATCTTTTTTTCCGATTCCATGTCGTAATTCATCCGTCAAAACAATGTCCATTGCTTCCAGCTTGATTTCATTTTCTGAATAATCATTATAATCAGCATCAGATCTTAACTGGGTTTCCTTTTTTTCAATCTTCTGTTCGATAGATTCTGGATATGAATCTACTGTACCGATAATTCCCTTCTCATATTCTTCAATAGCCTCGTCCAATTGATCGTAAAGGACGGACGTAGCCGCTAAACTTGCCTGCTGCGCGGTTGTATTGGCTTCTTCCTTCACCGCGAAGATCTTGGAAAGGTTAAAGACAAAGACAAAAAGGACCATCATGATACTCAGTAACCCTATCATAAAGAGCGCCGCATTCCCTCGTTCCTCCTGAAGAGATGCTTTAAACCTAGCTCTCATTTTTAATCACCTTGCCAGAGGCTGTAGAAGTAAAAGATATAGACGGAGTTGTCCTCCCAGGGAAGATCTTCTTCGGAAGAAACACTAGGTCAATCTCCACCTCAACACTCGTAGTAAAATCCTTATTCGCCATACCAGACGCTCCTGAAAAGGTTAAATACGATCCCCCGGCATTGACGATTCTTTTCGCTGCTTCCGTCGCCTCAACCGAATCTTCGGTAATGGAATACACTTTGGCAGCTTCGTTTGCTGCCGATTGAGCAACCACGACTGCTTGTACGCTTACGATGAGCTGCCATGCAATCATGACGACCAGCAGGATAAATGGGAGGATTCCTAGGAATTCAATAGTGGAGGAACCTTCTTCACTTTTCAATTTTTCTTTTAGCTTAAACATAACCTTCTCACATCCTCGCTACACAAGTTTGCGTAATCCTGCTCTCCACTTTAATGTGTAGGTTGTTAATAGCACTAAAAAAACAGGGTAGAATATCATATTGGTAATCATTTGCACGCCTGCTATCGCCGCGTATGAAGAAGTAATATTTAAGATAAGCCCGTTCAAAACGATCCCTACGACCATCTCTATGATTCCCCATAGTAATAGAAGCAGAATAATCTTAACAAACTTCTTTTTGAACAAAAGACCTGCTTCTTTAATAGACTTCCATACCGATTTGTTGTCTACTATTGCAATGATTGGAGCCGTGATGAACACAGCCATAATCACAATCCCTGGAATAATAAAAAATGCAAAACCTATTATTGATAGAATGCTGATGAGGCAAGCAAAGAGAAAAATAGGAAAGCCCTTTACTACAAAAGTATATAAAGCGTTTCGCAGAGAATTCTCCCTGCCTTCTAATTCGTTGAACGTATATTTCACAAATGGAATTTGAGCGTAAATGAAAAACAGAATGGTAAATAGAGCATAATAAATATCCGCTACAGAATAGATTGTCCCTACGTTGGGAGTAACAGCGTAGATATAATTCGTAATAAGAGAATGCAATAACAATAAAGGTAATTGCACACATAGAATGATCACTAAAATCTTTTCAAACCTTTCCCCGATAAATGAGAAAGTGTATCTTATTGGCTTATCCATATTATCTCACCTCAGGGTTTTGGGTAGCGTAGATCTTTTTTATAGCGGTTCAATTTTTCAAATCCATTTTTATAATATGTCTTCTTTATTTCATCAATATCGTGATTTTCTGTTAGAATATCTGCCCTTCTATCTTGTTCAAACTCTTTTAATGATTGTTCAACTTCTTTCTTACCTTTTAAAAACTCCTCTAAAAAATCCTGATTTTCTTTTGAAAGATTTCCGAATATGTTTGTTTTCTTCATCTCATCCAACATTCGTTTTAGTTCCTCGAAGTTTTCTAGTAATGTTTTAGATTGGAAGTATTGGACTCTATCAACATGTATTAGAATTTCAATTAAATTTTCATAATCTTGATCTGTTATAATATTTTCCTTTAATATACGATGGTCGTAATCATTTGAAAAATCAATAACTCTTTTCTTTAAATCTTCCTGAAGATTACCATACTCCAATAAAATATCTTTCCCTTTTGCCAATATATTATTATCATTACTTAATAAATAGTCATTGATTATATTTATGGATTTAAAGAAATAATCTGTACTTAATTGGCCTCTTTTTTCTCCAATCGCGAAATAATTGTTTGCATATGCTGTGTAAAGAACAAGTGTCTCAAACGCTTTAAGAGCATCTTCTTTTATAGAATCCTCTTCTGAAATAACTGAGTACCCCTTAACTTTATTATTTCTTTTATAGATTGATAAATAGTAATACGTTTTATCAACCATGTAGCCAAATGGGTTAATGAGAACACTTTCGAAGATTTTTTTATGTTTATTTGCTTTAGGTATGAGAATTTCTGTATTCATTTTAACCAACCTTCCAAAATCTCTATTATTTACTTAAAGGAGTAAGAGAAGTTACTCTTACTCCTTTACATCCTAACTAAACCAGCCCTTTACCTTACTTATACCTTTTCCTATCGCTTTCGCTGTGTTTTTTACAGGATGTTTAGCAAATTTCTTAATCCCACTCCAATTATCCGCAACAAGCTTGGTTACTTTCGACGCTCCCCAAATTGCTGCACCTCCTACAACCATAACGGCTCCAGCAGCTTGACCACCTGGAAATGCTGCAGTTACTACTCCAGCATTCATCATTAATTCTCCAAGATTACCTGTTGCTTCAGCAACTGCAGAAGTTTTCACATTCCCGGCAGCATCCGAGTTGAGTACGTCATATGCTTTAGCTCCATTGAATCCTAATTCAAAAGCAGAGTATCCCGCTCCTACAGCAGCTGCCACTGCATTTAATTTAGAAATGGAACCCATCATTTTAAGCCCTTGTACACCAGAACTTGTTCCACCTGTGGCTGTTATTGCACCCCTTAAACCATCGGCTGTATCAGATAGATTGGAAGCTGCTTTAATTAATCTATAGTCATGGGCAGCATCAACAGCATCAATAGTTTTTAGAACAGAATCGTGAGTGTCTGATAAACCAGCTACCCATTTATTATCACCAAGACCAACCTTTACTCCGTTGAGAAGTATTGAAGAAAAAAAACTACCATTCGGTCTGTAACTATTGGGCATTTCCATAAAATCACCAATCATATTCACCTGGCCACCAATGACATCATTACCCAAAAATTTAAATACTTCATACCCCATCGGAAGTTTAATATCCGTTGGATCACCATTAAATGAGCTAGCCGTTTCCCCTTCACGAGGATTCGTAGGGTCCCCTTCAAATGATCGGCCAGTCGTACCATTTCCATCGAATGGATTTCCATTCGTATCATAACCTACAAACGGGTTTCCATTCGTTCCATTACCATTAAAAGGATTCCCATCCGTTCCATTACCCTGAAACCCGTTTGGCGTCCAGCCATTCATTACCCAAGGATCCATATACCATGGCGCGTTAGACCAATCAAAGCCTTCCCAGGATTGTCCATTTGTGCCTTGGCCATTCGTTCCCTGACCTTCAGTACCGTTACCTTCCCAATCATTTCCCTGTGTTGACTTACCTTCCCAGGGATTCCCTTCCCACTTGAATTGCTGAGGGTCCCAAGGGCTTCCTTCCCAAGAATCACCTGTCCATGGGTTACCGTTCCACGGCTTGATGGTGGCACTTGCGTATATAGGCAAGGAAAATGATTGGAAAAGAACGATGAGTAAAGCCAACAGTACTAAAACCTTTTTGGTCAGTCTTTCCATCATCGTTCCATTTCCTTTCTATGTGTAAGGTTTTATGCTTTACTCATCGATGTATAATCTTTTTTAAATTCACCTTTAATTCTTCCAAAATCTTATTCAACTTCGGTTTTATATTTATTTTTTATTTCTTCTTTTAAAGATTCTATTTCGTTTTCATTCATAGATTTTAAATCCTCTAAAATTTCATCTAGAGATGAGTCAATTAGATCTCGGACGGTGGATGCTCGTTTCTTTAATGCGTCTCTTTGTTCAAAGTTGATCTTCCCTTGTTCACGAAGAATGGTGAGTAAGTAACTCACTCTTAAAGATTGATCCGTTTCTATAAAATTCCAATCATTTGAAAACCCAAGAATATCAAAACTATTATCCACTCTCTGTGCATCTGCATCCCTAATTGCATCTGTCTTCCAACTTTCCCAACGTTCCAATATTTCCTGTGCTCTCTCAAACTCTTCAGTTAACTGATCTTTATTCGTTACTGTAGAGTATATGCCATCTGAACTTTCGGCCACCTGTTTTAGTTGCTCTTGAGCCTTGGAGTCTACATTAAACCCAATCACATTAATGATTGGAGACACGTTAGAGCCTGCAAATTCTTTTGCCACTGCAACAGGATCACCATCGCAAGTTTCAATGCCATCACTCACTAAATAAATGAGGTTGGTGTTCGATTCTTTATCATATTCTTTAAAGGATGCAAAAGATTGTTTTAAACTTTCTGCAATTGGTGTCCAACCGCTCGGTTTAAACTGATTTATAGCATCACTAAACGAATCCTGGTTGTATTGATCAAATCCATATACCTGCTCTATACTGGAACAAGATTTTTCTTTATCCGATTCATCGCCTGTACCTTTATGACCATATACTCTTAATGATATATTTACGTCTTTTGGCAGGTTAGAAACAAAATCATTTATCGCTTCTTTTGCTAGCTCCATCTGAGTTTGATCTCCAACTTTAGCATTCATACTTCCACTTGAATCGAGTATAATCTCAACATTATAATTCTCTTTAAATTTGAACTTAGGATTTTCCATTTCTGGACTGCCATACATAGAAAATTCCCATTTCTTAACCAAGTCATCAGGGTCAGGGAAGTCATTTGCAGCAAGAGAATACACATATTGAAAATATTTATCATATTCTTCTTTACTTGGTTTTTCAGGCAATGGAGGTAAATCTTCTATGTGCTTAATTACCTGCTTCTGTACCTCATCACCTAATACTTCCTTATTGGCAAAAACCCCTGGTCGTTGATGAATGATATCCACTTCATTTTGAGGGATATCAGGAAGATCCTTAAAATTCTCTTCATTGACTAGTGTCTCTTGCTCATCCTTAACAGCTTCTACGTTTGAATCGTTTTTCTTATTATCTTGTTTAGCTTCATTTGTGTTTCCATTTTCACTACATCCTATTAAGAGGAAAGACATAGTCACAAAAAGGGCGATGATTGAAAGTCTCATATATTATGCTCTACCTCCTGAAGAAAAAATCTTATATGATATATCAGCTCCCGCTTCCGATTTGCTCAATCATGTCTTTAATTTTTGTCACTACTGCATTACCAATCCCCGTATCTTTTGAAAATGCCTGTGAAATAACTCCAACCAAAATAACAATGACTGCTGCAATCCCAATCCACTCCAACGTTTGAGATCCTCTTTCGTTGCGAATCATTCCATCCAATTTAATTGAGCATTTTGTGTAAAGTTCTGTTAGTTTTTTCATGATTAATTTCCTCCATTTTAAAAGTTATTAAATAGTTTAATGATGCTGTTCTCCCCGTATATTAAATTTAGTAACATCAGCCCGGCAATCATAAGTATGGATACCGGCGCCACTACGAATGTGGTGACGAGTGTTACTTTCGGGGAGGCTTTTGCAGCAAGTTCTTTTACTTGTTCTTCTCTGAACTGTCTCATGTCTTCAGCTTGGACTTTAAAGGTCGTGGCGATTGGGACACCGAGCTTCAAGCCTTGCATCAATGCCTTGATGAGACTTTGGAATTCAGGATTATCGTTTCTTTGCAGTAAATTGCGATAGGCGGTTTCTCTTTGTACCCCCAGGTCGATTTCATGATTGAATCGTGAAAACTCTTCCCTGAGAGGACCGTCAAAGAACCGTATCACCTCCCTTAAAGCTTGGTCTAAGCTGACACCTGCCTGCAGGCTGGTGCTGATGGTATCTAAAAAATCAGGTAAATCATGCCTCAATGCTTCTTGTCGCTTTTTTGCCTGATTTCTCACCAGGACGATCGGCAGGAAATAGCCAATCACCGGATTTAGAATTAATGCATATTGAGAGAATGGTAGACCAATCACTAGGGATAGGACCCCTGAGATAAACCCGATTAATAGTAAAACAATTTTCATTCCCTGAAATCTTTCAACGGTTAATCCGTATCTATTACCGGATTTTTGCAGCCAGTCTTTGACATCGTGATTTTCACTGAAGAAATTGATTCGTTGTCCAAGATCTGAGAATTCATCTGCATATTTGGTTAACTTTTGAACCATGCTGGTCTTGTTTTTCTTTTTTGACTTCTTTTCAAAAGCACTTACTTCCGTCATATCCGATATATGTTCTAGTAACATACGCTTTTCTTTCAAATAAACTGAATAATGACGTATCGCTATGACAAACGTAATCCAGAAAACAATGATTGATAAAATAATTATGGCATCCATAGGCTACACCTTTATATTCGTTATTTTTCTGATTAGGAAGAAAGAGAGTACGATTCCTGAAAGAAAGAGGACCAGGATGATCATGCCCGGTACTGTTCTCAAAGAATCGGTAAACCCTTCAATAATATTGTTCATCATCAACACGATAAAGATCGGCATGGCTGGAACAAGGATGGAAATATACCGTTGTTCGGACGTCATCGTTTTAATGGTTTGATTCAACACTTTACGGTCTTCCAGGGTGTTGGACATAGAGTCCAGTGTTGTCGCCAAGTTTCCTCCCGTTTTCTTCTGAATGAGAATGGTCGCGATGAACAGTTGAAACTCCCTGGATTTATTTCGCTGCTGGATGGACCTTAATGCCACTTCAAGAGGTACTCCGAGTTTGAGTTCATTCGCTAGCCGCTTAAACTCTTCTCCCGCTGGAGCACTTACCTCCCGCGCCACCATTTCAATCCCTTGATTGATTGTGAGTCCCGACCTGGCACCGTTACCGAGTAATCGGCAGATATCGGCAAGCTGACTGTTGAAACGTTCTTCATACTTATTCTTTCTTAAGTAGAATAATAGAAAGTGGGAAGCGAGAAGAATTCCAGGAATCAGTATGAGTACTAGATTCAAGGGCAATTTAAAAATATTGAATAAAAGGACCAGAAGCACCAAGGCACCTAATATATGAACCCCTAAATATTCAGATGGAAGGAGGGCGATATTTGAGCTTTGTAGCTTTAGCGCCAACGGCTTTGCCGTCTCAGATTGATCAAACTTATCTCCTACCACACTGATGGAGCTCTTTCGCTTTTGCTCCGGGTACCACGTACTGACCTTCTGCTTCCATTCTTTCTTCTGATTCCGATAGCCCAGAAGGAAGTATAGTCCCCAGAGCAGGAAGAGGACAGCTAAACTATAAAGAATAGATACCATCATTAGCGGCATGGGTTACTCCCTCCTTCGGCTCAAACAGGCTGTCATCAATTTCAACACCATGGATCTTCAGACGGTTCAAGCATCTCGGGCGAATACCTGTCGGGACAAATTCTCCTACGACTTCACCATTTTTACCGATTCCGGTTCTTTCAAATATGAAAATATCCTGTACTTCGATTTTGTTATGATCATTTACATATACTTCTGAGATATTCATGATTTTCCTTGATCCATCAGATAATCTTTCCGCTTGCACAATGAAATCGAGTGCTCCTACAATGTATTCCCGGATGATATGGGTTGGGAGATCCATCCCGGCCATTACGACCATTCCTTCTACACGGCTGATCGCATCTGAAGGGGAGTTAGCGTGGACGGTCGTAATCGATCCTTCATGACCAGTATTCATCGCTTGTAACATATCGAATGCTTCTGAACCCCTGACTTCCCCTACAATGATTCGGTCGGGACGCATACGGAGGGCATTCTTCACTAACTGCCGGATCGTGACCTCTCCTGAACCCTCAACGTTTGAAGGTCTTGCTTCCATACCGACCACACTGGATCGGTTCAAGCGTAACTCAGCCGAATCCTCTATTGTTATCACGCGTTCCTTTAAAGGAATGGACTTGGCCATGGCGTTTAATAGGGTTGTCTTCCCGCTCCCGGTTCCTCCGGAGACAAGGATGTTCATTTTTGCTTGGACAATTGCCTCAAGAAAGAATGCCATCTCATTCGTAAAGGTGTTGTAATTCATGAGGTCTTCCATTTCAAATGGCGTTTTCTTGAATTTCCGGATAGAAATAAGAGTCCCATTCAAACTAATCGGTGGAATGACGGCATTTACACGGCTTCCATCCGGTAAACGGGCATCCACCATTGGAGAGCTTTCATCAATCCGTCTTCCGAGTGGAGCAACTACTCGGTCAATGATGTGTCGTACATGCTCTTCGTCTTTAAATGTGATATTCGACTTCTGTAGTTGACCATTTTTTTCTATAAATACCTCTGATGGTCCGTTCACCAGGATTTCGGTGATGGTTTCGTCCTTTAGCAATGCTTCCAGTGGACCGAATCCTACACTTTCATCGATCAAGCGGGAGAGCATCGATTCTTTTTCATGACTTGGAATAACAACCTTTTCTTCCGCCATGAATTGATTAATGAGCCTTTCAATCGACAGCCTTCTCTCAGCATCTCGTAAACTCGTCAATTCATCTAAATTGGTTTCAGTCAATAATCTTGCTTTATAGTGTTCAATCAGCTCATCTATATAAGGATTGGATGAGCTTGATGGTACATTCTCTTCATATTCATACTTCATATCCACTTTTCTTTCGGGGTTTCGTTGAAAGAGTGACATTGTTCCACCTCCCTCTGTTCAAATGTTTATTTCAACATAGAAGTAACCCACTTCTGAATATCTTTAGCAGGTGCTACTAATTTCTTCTCTTTGATCTCTTTTCGTAATGGGTGACCCTGATTAATGGCGGCCTGGACTCCTTTAATATCACGTCTGATTTCAGCAGAAACTGGAAGGTCCACAAATCGCTCCAAATCCTTTTTTGTCAGCTCATTTTCCCTACCTGCAAGATTCACTATCAGCTCCAGGTTCTCCAATGTTTGAGGTCCGAGTCGCTTTAAAAGATCCTCTACATGTTTCAGAACTCGAATCGATGGAGTATCCAGGGTCATGACGTAATAAATTCGATCTGCTTCTTCTAGTGCTGTATAGGTTTTTACATCAAGACTTGAAGGAAGGTCTATGATGATAAAGTCGTAACATCGTTTGCAGGCTCTCAATAACCTGATAACAAATTCTTCATCTATCTTTTCTGCCATTTCTGCATCCCTGGGGCTGACTAACACTTCTAGTTTAGAAAATGGCTCACTTTCAGAAATATTCTTAATGTGATGTTCATTCAATTCATTGATAACCGGCTGCAAATCAATCAGCGATCGATTGCTTTCGATTCCCAGGTAGGTTTCAGAACCGCCGTACTGCAAATTAAAGTCGATGTGAATAACCTGTGCAGTCGATTCAAGCTTTAAGGTTTGAGCAAATGCGGTGCTTAAGAGTGTTTTGCCTACTCCACCCTTCCCGCTGTAAAACGAAAAGATCTGTCCCTTTCCCCGCTTATACGTCCCTGAAGAAACAGCCGTTTCGGATCGTGATTGGTACTGTTGTAAAATATGGCTGACCCGTTCTCCGAGTGATTTCTCTTCGTCAGGTAAGATGATGAAATCCTCAGCGCCTGCTCTTGTCATTTCTCTAAGTAGTTCAAAATCCTGTTCCGTATGTACAAATAGAGCCGAGGCGTTGGGGAAATCCCGATAGAGTTCTTTGATCATAGATCCCGCTGTACTGTTTTCTCCTGTATAAAAGATCACTACACCAGGCTCATACTTTCTTAATTCTGTGGCCCAGGAATTTTCAGGGATCTGAATCACTTCATAAGTGGTATTCAAGCCTTCTATTAAATGTTGACTTAACTCATTTTCTTCTCCGATGAGGAAGATCTGATATTCCTTACTCATAAGGTCCCTCCGTTATCTATATCACTCACTATTGTTGTTTAGGTTTCTCTTCAGGCTTTGAAGGTTTTTGTTCTTCTTTTGGTTTCTCTTCTTTTTTAGGCTCTTCTGCTGGTTTCTTTTGTTCTGCCTGCTTCGCTTCAGCAGGAGGATTTTCCTTTTCTGTTTCTTCAGCATTTTCACTTGCTTCTTGCTTACCGACATTTGCTTTGATGACCCTTAAGCTGTCTGCGTAATTCTGCATATGAATCAGTTCAGGTGCTTTGTCGATAGATACTTCCAATTGAACACCTTTGAATTTATTATCCTTCTTTGCCGTCCTTGCAACCTTCACGTCCTTCATGAATACACTCGTCTCTTCTTTCCCATTAAAACGATGAGAGACAATGATATCCACCCGATCCAGTGCTTCCAACGGTTCATCAAAGAAAACCCGCTCATTTTGCATCAGTGTAATCAGTCGATTATTTTCATCCACAACGGAGGAAGCTTGCTTCAGGATATTCTTTGTGATGACATCCCCTTCAGATAAGGGAACGACAGAGACTTTATTGACGAGTTCATCTACATTTGTAATATGGTAACTTTTTAGAAATTTTTTGGGGATTTCATCTGTCATCACATTCTCTGGCGTAATGAGGGAGCGTGATGAAATCTCTTTGCTCGCTACATAGATCTTGACGCTTGTTCCCAAGTTTGTATTCAATGCTTGTACTTTCTTAAGAACAAGGAATCCCGCTGTAACTGCTAGTAATACGGATAATACTATAAAAATAATCGCTTTTCTCTTTGATTCAAGCATCCTTTGCTTTCCTTCCTTTCACTCGACAGACGGTCATATGTTTTCGGTACCATCCAAAACTGATGTCTTTGTTTTCTATCTGGTTTGCCAGTTTAAGAAAATACGTCCCTCCACTTCTAGTTGTATCTACGAACCTAAAGACAAAACAATGTCACATTTCCCTCAAAATGATTCGTTAGTATGAGATTTGAAGAAAATGGAATTAATTCTATCCTTATTTACCACGAATTTCATGTTTAAAAACTTTTAAATGTAAAATCCTGATACTTTTTTTCTATATAATAATTATCACTGGTAACCGAGAACGTCAATCCGACAAAGTCTATGTCGAATTTTGTCTGTTATTATTGGACTATTTTATAAATTTTTCCAGAGGTGGAAATAGGTACTTTGTATAGCTACTAAAGATTCACTCCAGATTTTTCAACAGGTGTTTTAAAATTTATAGTGGATATTATTAGGTGTTTTATTACAAGTATTAAAATTGGTAGGTAATTGGAATCATTTGTGAAGGAAGTGTGAATGAATATAGGAAACTTTATGTTGAGCGAATTTTCCAAATATAGATAATAACATCCATAAAATTGAAAAAGCCACCCGATCACGCCGGATGGCTCATTCTTCTTCTTTATAGTTCGTTCACCAGTATTTCTAGCAATTCTTCCTTACTCATAACAACCTCTCCCCCACCTTGAACAAACGACTCTTTCCCGCCGCCTTTTCCATTGATGAGTGGGAATACCTTTTGTGCGACTTCTCTTAAGTTAATAGTCGGGAGCGATCCCTTCGCCGCTACGAGCTGAAGCTTTTGATCATTTTGGACGACCAGCACCACAATAGCCTCTTCTCTCTTGGATATGATGTGCTGTGCAATCTTCTGGAGTTCCTGGATTGGCCTGTCATTGTAAGTTCTTTGGATAAGCATATAGCCATCTTTTTGGACTCCAGGTAGCCCTTCAGCTTCATACGACAACAGCACCTCTTTCAATCCTTCCAGTGCTTTCTCCTGTTCTTTCTGTTTGGCGATCAGCTGCTCTGCCGTCGACACCATGTTTTCTTCCGGGGCCTGCAGGACACTTGTGAGCTCTTTCAGGATTCCGTGCTTACGGTGTAGTTGATAAAGGACCCGCTCCCCACACACAAACTGCAACCGGATATAGCCTTTGTGCTTTTCCCAATCTAGGATCTTGATGGCCCCGACTTCACTTGTGGACCTTGGATGGGTTCCCCCGCACCCGTTATAGTCGAAGTCAGGGATGATGACGAGACGGATTTCGTCGGTCACGGTTGGCTGCTTCCGTAGAGGATAGTCAGAGAGTTCTGTTTGCGTCACCCACTTCGTCTCAATGGGTCTCGCTTCCCTTATAATCCGGTTGGCGAGTTCTTCTGCTTTCAGTGCATCTGATTCGCTAATATCACGTACATTTAAGTCGATGGTCAAGAACTCTTTCCCGAGGTGAAAGCTGATCGTCTCATATTGCAGCGCTTCTGCAAATGCCGCAGACAGGATATGCTGACCGGCATGCTGCTGCATATGATCGAATCGGCGTTCCCAATCGATTTGCCCTGCGACAACTCCTGAAATATCCTCAAACGGTTCTTCTATGTAATGACGGATTTCTCCGTTCACCTCTTCAACATTGATAATCCGCTTATCCTTCAACTTTCCCGTATCATGGGGCTGGCCGCCACCTGTCGGATAGAAAGCCGTCTCTTCTAATACGACGTACCAGCCCGACTCACCCAGCTTCTGCTCCTGAATGGATGTGTGAAAGATTTTTATATAAGCGTCTTGATAGTATTGTTTGACTGTCATCGGTAACCCTCTTTCTGAACTGTTCTACACATACTTTATCATAAGAGGGATGGGTGGAACCACGTCAGTCACTTGGCTTCTTATCGATCGATATCGGCACTGTCCCGACTTGTTCCCATGGAATTTCCCATCGTCTTTCAAATTCTTCTTTTGCCCGCTCGTCCCCTTCAATGACCCGTTCTACCAGATTCCTGAGATCCATCGTTGTATAGTCCATGTTATCACCTGCTTTAGTTTAGTTAGAAAGTAGAAGTCATTTGGAGCATTCGATTCAATACGAATGTCTTGTTATCATACTTTTTACCTATATGGTGAATTTGTAAACTCTATAACTCTCTTAGAACGTAAAAAAGTTGTTGGGGATACTTTGCAGCCTTATCCCAGTTTAGAAGCCAATTTGGGTAGTCAAGGTAACATCACAATGTCTTTCATCAGTGTCCAAAGTGTGGTTGCGGATGGAAGGGGAACACTTTGGGTATTAGATACAGCCGCACCGAATTTTTCTGAACCTATTAAAGGAGGGGCAAAATTAGTCGCTGTGGATTTAAAGACCAATACAATAAGAAAAGTATATACCTTTACGGAAGATGTTGTCCTGCCAACAACTTATCTGAATGATGTCCGATTTGATTTTCGAGTTGGAAAAGCAGGTTATGCCTATATAACGGATTCATCTTCCAAAGGACCAGGGGCTATTATCGTTGTAGATTTAGAAAGTGGAAATGCGTTCAGACGGTTAAATGGAGCAAATTCAACTTCACCCGACCCATATTTTTTACCGAAAGTAGAAGGAGAAATTTTGATGAACCGAAACAAAGATGGTTCAACATCTCCATTCAGATTGGCGTCTGATGGTATAGCGATTTCTCCCGATGGAAAGGTTTTATTTTATTGTCCACTTTCCAGCCGGCATTTGTATTCAATCTCAACAGAAGCTCTAAGAGACCGAACGATACCGGACACCGATTTACCTTATCGGGTCGAGTACTGGGGGGAAAAAGGTGCGTCTGATGGAATGATCACTGGGGCAAAGGGTACCATTTATGCCGGAGACTATGAAAACAACAGTATTCGAAGGATATTGCCGAATGGCCTAATGGAAACCATCGCTCATGATCCGAGAATTTTATGGCCGGATACTTTTTCAATTGGGCCGGATCAATACTTATATGTTATTGTGAACCAATTACATCGGCAGGCAAGGTTTCATTATGGAGAAGACCTGCGACAGAAACCTTATAGTTTACTTCGTATGAAAATTAATGAATTACCTGCTTCAACCTTTTCGTAATAAAAAATAGTTGAATAATTTATATATCACGTCAGGTGAGGTTTAATCGGTTTTTGTCCGGGAATTAGCTGACGAGTCTACCTTCAATCTAAAACTCATATATTTACGACCATTTCACAAAAAAATGGTTTTTAGGAACAGTTTTATTGGTCATGTTAAACTGTTCCTAAAAATTTTCTATAGATTAGATGAGTTTCCACTTTTAGCTGCAATTGGAATGAATCTTCCAATACATCTGTTAACATACACATTCAATCCCCTCTCTCTTTGTCTATCCTCTAAAATTTCTATATAATGTCCAAAGGCATTTTTCTAGTTGGCTGCGGAAATACCTCATCAAGTCTATTTAAATCCTCTTTTGTTAATTCAATGATAGTAGCTTTCGCATTTGCTAGTACATGTTCTTCTTGAACAGCTTTTGGAATAGCTAGACAATCGTTAGAACGGATTGTCCAAGCGAGAGCGATTTGTAAGGGTTGTACAGCGTGTTTTTCTGCAATCTCTTTAATGGTTGGATCCGTTAACAATTGTCTTCTTAATGAACCCCCTTGAGCTAGCGGGCTATATGCCATAATAGGCATGTGATGTTCTCGCTGCCATGGTAAGAGATCATAATCTATACCCCTTGAACCAAGATGATATAACACTTGATTAGTCATACAATTTTTTCCATCAGTGGTGTTCCATAACTCTTTCATATCATTGGTATCAAAATTGGAGACTCCCCACCTTACTATTTTTTCCTCCTTGCGTAGCTTTTCCATTCCTTCAATGGTTTCTGCTAATGGCACACGTCCTCGCCAGTGTAAAAGGTACAAATCAAGATGATCGGTTCCCAGCCTTTTTAGACTGTTTTCACACGCTTTGGCAATCATATCTAATCCTGCATGATGAGGATACACCTTTGATACTAAAAAGACGTCATCTCTACGTCCTTTAATTGCTTCACCTACCAAGCGTTCAGAATCGCCATCACCATACATTTCCGCCGTATCTATTAGTTTCATGCCTAATTCTATTCCGAGTTGTAAAGCTTTGATTTCCCTTTCTCTCATTTGAGGATTTTCTCCCATGTACCAAGTTCCTTGTCCTATTCTTGGTAGAGAAGTTCCATCAGGCAATGTAACTACACGACTTTCAAGGGAATTTTTTATTTTTGTTAAATTATTTTCGTCCTGTACACTCATTAAAAATCAACACTTCCATTTGTATTTTTTATGTACCTAATGAACAAAAAAGGCGGCAATACTCTTTTGCAGTATTGCCACCAGTAAATCACTCTATTCTTACCTTATTTTTATTTTAGTTAGAACTGCTGCTTGGTAGGGTGGTAAGCTTCGGTTCAACATCCATTTAGGCCATTATACTAAGTGAGCTCCACCATCAATAAGAACAGCCGTCCCAGTAGTAAACCCATTTTTAGCAAGGTATACATAGGTTTCAGCTATGTCTTCTGGCTTTGCAATCCGTCCAACGGGGAGCTGTTGTGCAATGCCGTTGAACAATGCTTGCCTCTGATCATCTGACATTCCAGCATAGATTGGAGTGTCTACAATTCCAGGTGAAACCACGTTTACCCTAATAGGGGCTAGGTCTACGGAAAGTCCTCGAACCAATCCTTCAATGGCTGAATTGATTGCCGCTAACGTAGTAGCCCCTTGAGGAGGACGAACGCCATATACACCAGAGGTTAAGGTGATTGAGCTCTCATTGCTTAAATATGGAAGTGCTGAACGGACAGTAATATATTGCCCCCAGAACTTACTATCAAACGCCTCTTTAGCACTTGCCACAGGCAGTTCGCTAAAGTGCCCCATTGCACCTTCTCCTGCTGTTACTACAAGGTGGTCAAATTTTCCAACCTTACTGAAAAATTCTGCTACTTTTTCTTCGCTTCGAAAATCGATTTCAATTGCTTCTACACTCCCACCAAGAACTTGTTTTGCTTCATTTAATTTGGAAACAGAACGGCTGGCAATGATTACTTGAGCAGATTGATCTAGAAACGCTTTGGCAGTTGCTAAACCAATTCCAGAAGTACCCCCTAAAACAACTACTCGTTTACCATTTAATGACATAGTAAAACCCTTCCTTCTTAAAACCTTTTTTGTATTGATCATTCATTGTAAAATTTATTTCTAAAACGATACTATTCAGTACCTATTATTCAGCTAATAATTTTAAGGATTCACGATAAAAGGCAGGAATGTTATCCGGAACACGGCTTGTTACAATATTATTGCTTACCACAACTTCTTGTTCTTTGTAGTTAGCAACTGCATTTTTGAGATCGTTCCTTATTGATTTGAAACCTGTTATGTCGACGCCTTTTAATAGGTCTGTATCCAATTAATACTTGTGGACCATGTTACTGCTGTATATATGAGGGTATAAAAACATTTAGTATCGCTCTGTCACGTGTTTAATGATGGTGATGCCCTTTGGAAGAATTCGTGATTTCAAATCCTGCTTGTGGCACATAGAAATACTTGATCCAGACCCCATCTAAAAACGGTTCCCTTTTATCAAGTAAAACATCAATATCTTTGTCTGTTTTCACAATTTCATCGTGTTCTGTAGGAGTATCAAGCTTTATATCATAATGGGCATGGTCCCCATGCTCAAGTGTAACGTATACACGAACCATATTCCCTTCAGCCTCTTCACTTTCTAACATTTGTTTCAGCACTTTAGCAGCATTTCGGTTAATTTTGCAGTTCATATCATTTTCTCCTATTCCAACAACTTTTATCTTTTTAATTAAGAAATCCTGTAAACAACCTTATAACCTGATCTCACGGTTTTATTCATATTCAATGCCTTAGAAAAATCATCAAAGAAGGTTTCCTTGCTGATGTCCTCCTTTTTACCTTTCGCTTTTTGTAATTTCTGCCAGAAGCTCGTATGAATGCAGGCGAGCTTTGTGGTCGTAAACTTGGGCAATGGCCATGATTTCATCAGCCTGGCTTTCCTCCACAAATGTCTTCAACTTTTCCTTCACCGTCTGCTGGCTGCCAATGATCGATGAGCCTAATTGCTGCTGAAGAGCATTTATTTGGTAGCTGCTTGCCACTTCGCTTATGTCATCTACTGGTGGTTGAAGCGGTGTAAGGTTGCCGCTCATCAGATTCAAAAATTGTTGCTGCAGGGTTGTGAAAAGGAGTTTTGCCTCTTTATCCGTTTCTGCTGCAATGATATTCAATGCCACCATCGCATACGGATTATCGAGAACATTCGAAGGCTTAAACGCCTTGCGATAAATCTGTAGAGCACCCAGAGTGTTAAGTGGCGAGAAATGGGCGGCAAATGCAAATGGCAAACCCAGCTCTCCGGCCAGCTGCGCGCTGAAGCCGCTTGAACCCAGCAGCCAGATTGGAATATTCAAACCTTTACCTGGAATCGCTTTTATAGGGTTTCCTTGGGCCAAGGATGGATCAAAGTAACCGCGGAGTTCCGCTAATTGCTCAGGAAAGTCATCTCCGGTCCTTCTCAAGTCGCGTCTCAATGCACGAGCGGTCCCCTGATCTGTACCGGGTGCCCGTCCCAGACCAAGGTCAATTCGCCCAGGATATAAGGATTCAAGCGTGCCAAACTGCTCAGCGATGACGAGCGGTGCGTGATTCGGCAGCATGATTCCTCCTGAACCAATCCGGATTTTTGATGTACCGGCTGCCACATGGGACATGACCACCGAAGTGGCGGAACTGGCGATGAACGGCATATTATGATGTTCAGCAAGCCAAAAACGGTTGTAACCAAGTTTTTCAGCATGCTGTGCGAGTTCCAATGTATGGCGGAAAGAATCAGCAGGAGTACTTCCGGCTTTTATCGGTGCAAGATCCAGCACTGAGAATGGAATTTCGTTTAGTTTAATTGCCTGTTTAGACATAAGTTCATCTTCTTCCCTTATCTAATATTATTTAAAACTAATCTCATATTGGAATTTCATGAGTCGGAAAGTAAGGACGCACAAACTCTCCAAGCTCCTGTATGACTTCCTCAGGATAGCAAATACAATACAAATGCCAGGTGATTGACACTAATGGATTGAAATTGATATAAAATTTCTAATAATTGTTTGCGCCCTACACGAATTCCTAAAGGAATCGGAACAGGAAACACATCGGTATTTTCCGATAAATCGATATATAAAGTCTGAGTGAAAGGCTGGATCACTCCTGGGGTGTGAATTTCCCACAACTCGCAATAGTCTTAAATCAATTGAGTTTGTTGTAGGATAATCCTCGGGTAATGCATCCACCGTCCCCATTCTGGGCTATCCATTCAATCGATTGATTGCTAAACCCTGTCACCATGGTCGGAATCGAAGAAAAATGCTTGGGGATCATTCTCATATCCGTTCCGTCGATGACGCCTACTCATTTTATCCTTTTGGTACACCTGTTATATGCTCGAGCTGTAATAAACTTACTTCAATTCTCTTAAATTTTTGTACCAATGTATTTTTCTAACTTTTTAATCGTCTCCTCATTACGGCGATAATACGTCCATTGTCCGATTCGCTTTATTTCAACAAGTCCGCTTTGCAGCAGAATCGATAAATACTGTGAAGTAGTGGATTGAGAAATCCCCGCCTTGCTTCGGATATCCCCTACGCAAACCCCGCCTTCAAATCCTTCATCAGCAATAATATGGGCATGCGGTGAAAAATGACTGTCGGGATCTTTTAACATTTGAAGAATGCTCACCCTCGTCTGGTTCGACAATGCCTTAAAAATTTCAACGGCTTGTTCATCATTTAAGCGTTCCAATTCCTGCTTCAATGTCATCTGCCTCTTTCTATATCGATTATCACTACCCCAATGGAAGCTGGATAGATGATCTGAAAGCATCATGCCAAATCGGTAATTCCCGATATTATTATATTAGCCATCTGGTCCTTCCAAATCAAATGATTTGCTTCGAAGGAGATACGGCGAAAAACTCCCATCTTAAAAAAGACCACTAAAAAACTGCAAATAACAGGTTTTTTTCGACGGTTCCGCCACTCCATCTTTGAACTTATTCCATTATTTTCAGCTTATACACTTCTCTATATGTTACAAGGTCTGCAATATTGTTCCTGTATTCCTGATAATGAGCCTACTGAAATGGATATTTCGGAATTAAGCATAAGCTTATATTTACAATGTTGCTATACAAAACCTATTAGAAAAGAAGCATTTTTAATCCATTTTATTAATGATGTTTGATAAATTTAACTGATGCTTAGAAACTATAGGGCTAATAGTAATTATTTTAAGCTATTACTAATAACGGGTATACTAATAAGGAAAGGGTGTGGTTCATCATGAAAACTATGAAGGCGGTAGGATTAACTCGTTACCTTCCAATTGATAATCCCCAAAGTCTTGTGGACGTAGTTGTAGAAAAACCAAGAGCAACGGGTCGGGACATTTTGGTCAAAGTTGCGGCCATATCGGTCAATCCTGTTGATACAAAGGTACGGGCTCCTAAGGAAAAAGTTGAGGAAGTTCCTAAGATTCTAGGTTGGGATGTAGCAGGAGTCGTCGAAGAGACAGGACCGGACTGTTCATTGTTTCGTCCGGGAGATGAAGTTTTTTATGCTGGCAGTATTGCACGACAAGGCGGAAACAGTGAATACCATCTGGTCGATGAACGAATCGTTGGGCGCAAACCTGTTTCCTTAAGTTTTGTGGAAGCCGCAGCTCTTCCCCTAACCTCTATTACAGCTTGGGAAGCGTTATTTACCCGAATGGCTATTTCCCAAGATCCGGGCCCTAACCAAGGAAAGACTATGCTGATCATTGGTGCAGCCGGGGGTGTAGGTTCCATTGCCACTCAGCTTGCAAAACAAGCGGGGCTTACTGTAATCGGGACTGCTTCCCGATCGGAAACTGTTAGCTGGGTTAAATCAATGGGCGCGGACTATACCATTAATCACCATGAGCCGCTCCTTCCACAACTTCAAGCAATTGGATTTACAAACGTTCCGTATATTTTTTGCCTGAATGCTTTGGAAAAACACTGGGGCGGTATTAGCGAAGCTATTTCTCCGCAAGGAGTTGTGTGCGCAATTGATGATCCAGCCTCTCCGCTGGACCTCAAATTGCTTAAGCAAAAAAGCGTCACCTTCGTGTGGGAGTTTATGTTTACTCGCCCTGTTTACGAAACAGATGATATGATTGAGCAGCATCTATTGCTTAATCATATTGCTGATGTTGTGGACCATCAAAAATTAAAGACAACACTGGCCGAAGTCCTTGGACCGATCTCAGCAGAAAATCTCCGTCAAGTCCACAAATTTTTGGAGAGTAACAGGGCGATTGGTAAAATTGTCCTGGAAGGTTTTGTTTAAAAACCAGTTTACAGAGAGCGATAAATTGGTGATCCGATAATTGCAATTTGATATAAATATAAAGCCGGCTGCGGATCAGCCGGCTTTAATTACACAAAGAACCTTCTTTAAAAGAGAAGTGGTGTTTTAAGATGTTCATGGTTTGGGAACATATGATAGATACAAAAAGATGAAAATAAAGTAACCTCAGTATAAAAATTAATCTGTAATTCCTATGTACAAGTGAAATCCTGCTTACCTCCATCGCCTTTCATAATAAATCAGTTTCCCATAATCCAAGCTGGCCTTTTGCTGGGATACGTTCATTCAAGATCTTTATGTCTTGAACCTCCCACGCATATCCTCCCACATTAAAGTCTCCTAAAAAATAATCATTTCCTGATACGATTTGTCCATTTTCCAGGACTGCTGAGGTCTGGTTTTTTTCAGTTATTTCCAGACAATTTTCAAGCCTGCCTACAGCAATGATCATTCCGGTCGGAAGTGTCTCTTCTGTATATCCATGCTTACCGAGCAGCGAACGAATGGCCACATGCCTGCAGACATCCTTATCTATTTTTTTACTTGTATGAATGGCAAGCGGTCCGCGATAGTTTGTTTTCCATGACCTTGTTTCAAATTCATTCTCTCGTAGGACAAAAAGACTTGCCCAAGGCTGAATCATAGATAATACCTTCATTCTCACGGCCACCAATCTATAAAGTTTCGTTTCTCTTATCGTGTCCATAGAGAAGAATATTATTAGCAAAAAGGTTTAATTGGAATTCGGAAACCAGAATTATATTTCATAAACACAAAGATTCACTTGTTTTATTTTCCATTTTTCATCGTTGAACTCTTTTACGTTTAAGTAAATAATTTTGGTGTCTAAAAAAGTTTTAAAAATTCTTTTGCTGCTTTTGATAAGTAACTATTCTTCCTCCAAATTACTTTGGGTTCAGATATTAAGGTCTGTTCCTTTAGCTGAATGACTCTCAATCCTCCCAATGAATGGAGGGATAGTAACGAGAGCGGTAAGATCGTCGCACCAAACCCCGATGAAACGAGACCAAGTAACATTATTAAATCCTGACATTCGCACAGTATATTTGGTTCTAAATCTAACCGTTGAAATTCATTGACTATTTGCCCATACGCACCTAAACCATAGTTTGGCCGCAGAAGAATCAATGGCAAATCGATAATTTCCTCTAACCTGCATTGTTCTGATCCTCTCCACGTCCATTTTTCAGGCAACACAAGCACATATGGATCACTTTCCAATGGCATTTGAGAGATACTTTTTTCTGTTATTGGACTATTTGTTATTGCAATCTCAATCTGGCGTTTAGATAACATTTTTATGAGATGGATCGTTTCACCTTCCCATACTTTGAAAGTAAGACCAGGATTTTTCTCCCGAATATCTACCACCTTAGAAAGAATTAAAGATGCACAATAAAGATTGGATCCAACAGATAAAATCCCACTGGCGCCTTTCCTCAATTCTTGAACTTCAACCATTGTTTCATCAAGTTTATTTAAAAGTTCTTTTGCTCGAAGTAGTAATCTTTCCCCCTCCAAGGTTAAATTAAGACTTTTGTTATCTCGATCAAATAAAACGACGCCCAGCTCTTCTTCCATTTGTTTGAGTTGTCTGCTCAAAGGGGGTTGAGCAATATTTAATTTCTTTGCAGCGGTGGTGATCTTACCTTCTTCAGCTATAGTGACAAAGTATTTTAACTGTCGAATATCCAAGATGAAACCTCCATCATACCAAAAAGATATAGTAAAAAGATAAAACAGATATTTTAAGTATTGATAAATTGAGTATACACTAAGATGTAGTGTAATTCATATGTTTTAAGGAGTGTGACTTTGTTGTTCAAGAAAAATATCATACAATTTCCAAAGCTTTTATCGGTTGGGAATATATCAAATGGATTTGTGGCCTGGCTTTTTGGTTCAGCAGGACCCTTATTAATTGTTTTGCAAGCTGCTGAAAAAGGTCATTTGCCGGGAAGCATAACCAGCTCATGGATTTTCGCCATTTATGGAATGGGGGGACTCCTAACGCTCATCGTCTCCTTATATTATGGGCAGCCCATAGGCTATGCCTTTTCAATACCTGGAGCCATTCTTGTCGGCTCAAGCTTAACCCATTATTCTTTCAACCAAGTGGTTGGTGCCTATATTATAACCGGGATCCTTATTTTTCTTTTAGGAATATCTGGCCTTGTTACAAAATTGATGAAGGTTTTGCCTCTCCCGGTTATGATGGGGATGGTGTCAGGTGTCTTACTCCCTTTCGGAACTGAGATGATCCGCTCGGTTGTAAAAAATCCGTTACTCAACGGTATCCCGTTACTTGTCTTTCTTGCTCTTTCATTTTTCTTACGATTTTCAAAAAAGTTCCCACCTATATTAGGGGCGATCATTGCAGCAATTCTTTGTCTTAAATTTTTGCCGAACGTTTCTGTACAGCCTCTCCATATAACAATGGGCATTCCCCATTTTATCATTCCAACATTTAGTTTTTCCGTTGTAGGGGAACTTGTCATTCCATTAATCTTAACAGTTATTGCCATTCAAAATGCCCAAGGGATTGCTATGTTAGAGACCCATGGCTATCGTCCACCGATCAATGCCATGACCAATTGGAGCGGAATCGGTACTATTATAAATGCTTTTTTTGGGGGCCACCCAGCCTGTATTGCAGGTCCCATGACGGGCTTACTTGTTAATAAAGAATCAGGCAAACTTGAACATAGGTATGTCGCTGCCATTGTATTAGGAGTATTATCCTGTCTATTAGCTCTATTTTCTCCAATGGCTTCGCAAATTCCACATGTCATTCCTGCCTCATTAATTCAATTACTAGGTGGCGTCGCCATGATTAGTGTACTGGTTGACTCTTTGAGAATGAGTTTCTCTGGTCGATTCAAATCAGGCGCCCTCTTTTCCTTTATAATCACAATCTCTGGGATCTCTATTTTCCATATCGGAGCGCCATTCTGGGGTCTGATTGGGGGTACCTTGGCCACCGTATTCTTGGATAAACAAGATTTTTATAAATCCGAATCAAGTGACCAAAACAATGAAACTAACTTGAGTGAAGCTCTTTACAAGGACCAAATTTCCTAACACCGTTTCTTTAGACCTCGGTTACATCTCATTACACAATAAAGGGACACCTAGACATAGTGCTGGTGTCATTAAGAAAGACTTTTTTTAAAAGTACATGCATTTCTTTTTCTAGAAAAGAAGGATTATCCTTTGTGGACGGAAGAAACGGGAAATAAGAAGCCTCATGGTGAACCGAGGTACTCTGTAGCCATAGAAACCATTCAAGATTAGGGATAAAATAAGGTGAGAGTAGATTTGCTAAGGATGTGTCAAGATGGAAAGTATAACTGTCGTTTCTCTTTTAGATGTGATCGGGGAATTGTTTTCTGATGAAATCTCAATCGCTGTATCGAATACAGTGGAATATATTTATTATCGGCCTAGTAAGCGGCTTGATTTGAAGATCAAGCCAGGAGATCCTGTAAAAAACGGTACGATTGCTCATAAAGCTTTGGTAACAAAACAAAAAGTCTCTGAATTCATTGATCGGGATATATTTGGTGTCCCATATCACGGCATGGCTGTTCCATTTCTCCATGAAGGTCAGCTGGAAGGATGTGTCACCGCAATTTTTCCTGCATTGACCGAGGGGAAATCTGTGGTGACCGTCAAATCCCCTGATGGATGGATTCCGATTCCATTTTCACAAGTGATGTATCTTGAGGCAAAGGACAAGAAGACTTATGTGTATACTGAAGGGTTTTCAGGTACTCATAAGTCTTCGTTGCAAGAATTCGAATACTTGTTGCCGAAGGAATCATTCATACGTTGCCATCGTTCCTTCATTGTGAATGTCAATCATATCAGGGAGATCTACCCGGATACCCATTCTACGTTCATACTTTCGATGAAGAATGGTGCCCAGGTTTCCGTGAGCCAAACCTATTCTAGCTATTTTCGTAAATTGCTCGGGTTTTAAGCGAAGCCGAAAAAGCTAAGGGTGGTTCCTTACGATTCTGTTTCAGTCTCACAATCCGGTCGTTCATCCGAATTTCTTGTATCTTATTCTAAAAACGCCATTCCCACCCCCGATCAACGTTAAAATTATTGTAATATTCATTATTTTTAGAGGGATGGGATTTATGGAGAATATACTTGATTGCATTAGAGACCCACGTCTCCGAGACCGTGTGGTAACACCAAAAACAGCAGCATCCTGGATTGAAGATGGAATGACTTTAGGATTAAGTGGCTTTACACGTGCAGGCGATGTGAAAGCGGTTCCATTCGCCCTGGTCGACCGTGCCGAAAAAGAGTCGTTTAAAGTGAACGTGTATACTGGAGCCTCTTTAGGTTCAGATGTTGATAAATTGTTTGCTGAAGCTGGAATCCTTGGTAAGAGACTTCCTTTCCAGGCCGATCCGACTATGCGAAAAGGGATCAACCATGGTGACTTCTTATTTGTAGACCAGCATTTGTCCCATACGGCTGAACTGCTGCGAGCAAACGTAATGGAGGTAGACGTCGCAATTTTGGAAGCGGTTGCAATTACGGAAGACGGCATGATCATTCCAACCACCTCTATCGGTAACTCGTTGAACTTTGCCCAGCACGCCAAATCGATCATCATCGAAATCAATCTGTCCCAGTCTGCAGAGCTGGAAGGATTGCATGATTTATATGCGCCTGGGAAACAAGGGGAGAGGGATCCGATTCCATTGAGAAAACCAGATGACCGAATTGGTGACGTTGGAATAAAGGTGGATCCAGATAAGATAAAAGGAATTGTTTTTACGGATCAACAGGATTCGCCTTCGACGATCGTACCTCCAGATGAGGAAACAGTGATCATGGCTCAGCATTTGATGGATTTCCTGCGGTCGGAAGTGCAAGCAGGACGGTTGACTGAACGTCTTGCGCCACTGCAGTCAGGAATCGGTTCAGTCGCAAATGCTGTCCTTCATGGGATGCTCCATTCTGAATTCGAGGATTTGGAAATCTATTCGGAGGTATTGCAGGATGCGGTATTCGACCTGATGGATGCAGGAAAAGTACGATTTGCCTCCTGCTGCTCGATTACACTATCGGATGCGAAAATGAAACAGGTATTTTCAGAGTTTGATAAATATAGGGACCGATTGATCATGAGACCTCAGGAAATTTCCAATCATCCTGAAATCATTCGCCGTCTTGGATTGATTTCGATCAATACAGCATTGGAATTAGATATCTATGGCAATGTCAATTCGACTCACGTACTCGGTACGAAAATGATGAACGGAATTGGCGGCTCCGGTGATTTTGCGAGGAATGCCCGTCTCGCGATCTTTGTGACAAAGTCTATAGCGAAAGACGGCAAAATTTCAAGCATTGTCCCGTTCGTCTCACATGTCGACCACACTGAACATGATGTCGACGTTATCGTCACTGAGCAAGGTTATGCCGACCTGCGCGGGTTAGCACCAAGAGAGCGTGTAGCGCTGATCATCGAGCGTTGTGCTCATCCTATATACCGCGACCAGCTTCGTGAGTATTATCAGGAAGCGTTGACAAGAGGTGGACAAACCCCGCATGTCTTAGAAAAAGCACTATCCTGGCATACGAACCTTGCCGAGAATGGTACAATGCTTAGGACTGAAATGGAGACGGTTTAAAGGATAAACAAAAGATACCGGGTATTTCCTGAAAGAGGGGGTATCCGGTTTTATTCATCAGAGGTATGATACAAGATCATTGCTCTACTGTGTTAAAGGATGGTATCATCTAACGTAATATCGGTAAGGAGGAGGCATAAATATGTCATTGGAAAGTGTAAAAGCCCATTTTAAACAGTGGAACCGCGAAAATGACGTGATGGAGTTCGAAACATCGAGTGCTACGGTTGAAGAAGCAGCAGAAACAATCGGTGTCATGCCTGCGCAGATTGCAAAAACGCTGTCATTCAGGGGACCGGATGACAAAGATATCCTGATTGTTGCGGCAGGAGATGCGAAGATCGATAACAAGAAGTTCCGTCAGTTTACAGGGATAAAAGCACGCATGCTCATTGCCTGATGAAGTATTGGAGCGAACCGGCCATGTCGTCGGTGGCGTCTGTCCGTTCGGATTAGCGAATGAAATGGACGTCTATCTGGATATTTCGATGAAACGCTTCGAGAACCTTTTCCCTGCATGTGGAAGCACCAACTCTGCAATCAAATTGACGCCAGGGGAACTTTTCCTCTATTCATCTGCCAATGAGTGGATTGATGTGTGTAAAGAGTGGGAAGAAGAATATGCTCATACCTCCTTATTTAGCTGAGACTGGGGTAAGTCTTTCACAAATAAAGGAACGATTAGGACACAAGGACGAGAAAACAACTAAAAATGTTTATTTACATGTAACAAAGAGATGAAAAAAGAGGCTTCCCAAAAGTTCAAAGAACTCATGGAAAACCTCTAATTCAAACCCTTATTTTAGAAAATGTTACCCATTTTTTACCCTCGGTATTTTTCAAGTATATAAAGGTCTAAATATCCCGTTATTACTGGGTTTATCGGGGCAGATTACATCATGCCGCCCATTCCACCCATGCCGCCCATACCGGACATATCCGGCATGCCGCCGCCTTCTTCAGGAATGTCCGCTACTACTGCTTCGGTAGTCAGGAACATTGCTGCAACAGACGCTGCGTTTTGCAGTGCAGAGCGAGTTACTTTGGTTGGATCTACGATACCTTTTTCGATCATGTTGACCCACTCACCAGTAGCTGCGTTGAATCCAACGCCTACTTCTTCCTTCTTCAGACGTTCTACGATGATAGAACCTTCGAGTCCAGCGTTGTGAGCGATTTGACGGATCGGCTCTTCAAGAGCACGCAGCACGATGTTGATACCAGTTGCTACATCTGCATCCGCTTCGATTGATGCTACTTTGTTGTATACGTTCACGAGTGCTGTACCACCACCGGATACGATACCTTCTTCTACTGCTGCACGAGTAGAGTTAAGTGCGTCTTCGATGCGTAGTTTACGCTCTTTAAGCTCAGTTTCAGTTGCAGCTCCAACTTTCACGACTGCTACTCCACCTGCAAGCTTAGCAAGGCGCTCTTGTAATTTTTCCTTGTCGAATTCAGAAGTGGACTCTTCTAATTGAGCACGGATTTGGTTTACACGAGCTGCGATTTTTTCTGGATCTCCGGAACCTTCTACGACAGTCGTGTTTTCTTTCGTTACGACTACTTTCGCAGCGCGGCCAAGTTGAGTGATGTTCGCAGATTTAAGGTCTAAGCCTAGATCTTCTGTGATCACTTCTCCACCAGTAAGAACCGCTAAGTCTTCAAGCATTGCTTTACGACGGTCACCGAAGCCAGGAGCTTTAACAGCTACTGCGTTGAATGTTCCGCGAAGTTTGTTTACAACAAGCGTTGCAAGAGCTTCACCTTCAACATCTTCAGCTACCATTAATAGTGGCTTACCTTGTTGTACGACTTGCTCAAGGACAGGAAGTACTTCCTGGATGTTTCCGATCTTCTTGTCAGTGATTAAGATGTATGGATTTTCTAAGACAGCTTCCATTTTATCAGAATCAGTGACCATGTATGGAGATGCATATCCACGGTCGAACTGCATTCCTTCTACTACATCAAGTTCAGTAGTGAAACCTTTGGATTCTTCGATTGTGATAACGCCGTCGTTTCCAACGCGCTCCATTGCTTCTGCGATCAGTTGACCGACTTCTTCGTCAGCTGCTGAGATTGCTGCAACCTGAGCGATGGAATCTTTGCCTTCGATTGGCTTAGAGATCACTTTTAGTTCTTCGATAGCAGCTTGAACCGCTTTTTCGATCCCTTTACGTACACCGACAGGGTTTGCACCAGCTGTTACGTTTTTAAGACCTTCACGGATCATTGCTTGAGCAAGGACCGTTGCAGTCGTTGTACCGTCACCGGCGATTTCGTTTGTTTTGCTTGCTACTTCAGCAACCAGTTTTGCACCCATGTTTTCGAATGCATCTTCAAGTTCGATTTCTTTCGCAATGGTTACACCGTCATTTGTAATAAGTGGTGAACCGAATTTCTTCTCAAGTACCACGTTACGTCCTTTTGGTCCAAGAGTTACTTTTACTGCGTTTGCTAATTGATCGACACCGCGAAGCATGGAACGGCGTGCTTCTTCACTGAATTTAATATCTTTAGCCATTGATAAAGTCCTCCTCTTATTTAAATAATGTATGGTTTACTTTACGGAAATTTAATTATTCGCCAACTACAGCCAGAATATCGCTATCACGAAGGATCAGGTATTCTGTGCCTTGGTATTTCACTTCTGTACCAGCGTATTTAGAGAAAATGATTCGATCGCCGACAGCTACCTCAAGAGCAACGCGCTCACCGTTGTCAAGAATGCGCCCAGTACCTACAGCCATCACTTTACCTTCTTGTGGCTTTTCCTTTGCGGAATCCGGTAGCACAATACCGCTTGCTGTTTTTTCTTCTGACTCAACTAGCTCGATAACGACGCGATCACCTAGTGGTTTTAACAAGTGAAACAACCTCCTTGAATTATGTAAATGTTTTTTATTAGCACTCGCTCACTGTGAGTGCTAACACAACTATTATATTAATTAATTCGTTTTCATTTTGCAAGAGTCCTGCCTAAAATTTTTTTCGTCATATTTCTCTTTTTTTCACACCCTCCTATCCTATGCCCCCTTTCCCCATATATTCCAGGGTGAAAGAAACCCTTAGATTTGAACAGTTCCGCTTTTCTTAGTAGAATTGTACAGGAGTAACTATGTTGATCGTTATCTTACAGGTGCTAAAGGAGATCAAACGTTGAAAAAACATTTTGGATTTATCTTAATTGCCTATATCGTCATGCAGCTTTCAAGCATTGTCGGGGTACCCCTTTTATATAAGATTGGTGTCGACGTCCTCGGGTTACCCGATGAGACGGTACGGAGCCTTGTCCCCGGATACTGGCTCGTCATCAGCTTCACGCTGACCCTTCTCATTGTGGGAGGCATCCTCAGGAAAAGCGAAACAAGCACCCGGCTTGAACGGAGTGCTCCCATGGGTACCGGCCGTTCGATTGTTTGGGCGGTTCTTGGGATTTTCATGGCGTTCATCGCTCAATCGGTGGCGATACAAGTCGAATATGCATTAGGAATTCAAATGGGTTCTGAAAATACCCAGATGATTATCGGCATCATTGAAAAGGTTCCATTATCCATGCTGGTCGCGGCCATCATCGGACCCATTCTGGAAGAGATCGTATTCAGGAAAATCATTTTCGGCGTGCTTTACGAGAAGATGCATTTCTTCTTTGCTGCTCTCATCAGTTCGGTCATCTTTGCACTTGCCCATTTCGAGCCGGAGCATGTGATCCTGTATTCCGCAATGGGCTTCACCTTCGCCTTTCTTTATGTGAAAACGAAACGGATCCTGGTGCCAATATTTGCTCACGTGGCCATGAATACAACGGTCGTTCTAATGCAATCTATCTATAAGGACGAAATCGATAAAATGATGAACGAAGCTGAAAAAATACAAGGATTTATTGGAGGATTATTTCTATGAGGAGATCACCATTATTCTCAGGAGTGATCTATCTCCTTCTCGGTGTGCTCTTCACATACTTTGCTGTACAAAACGTACAGAATGATGAAGGTTGGGGATTTTTCACGTATATGCTCATCTTTCTTGCGACCCTGGACTTCGGTTCCGGGTTACGGATGGTCATGCTGCATTTCAAGATCAAAAAACAAATAAAGAACAAAAAATAAGGATTGATCATTTGATCAATCCTTATTTATATCCTCGTACTGTTCCATTTCAAGCTTTTGCTCTGCCTCAAGCACCTTTTTGTATCCGATCTTGGAAATCCAGATGCTGATTTCATATAGTATGAACAGCGGTACCGTCACCATTAGATGGGACACAATGTCGGGTGGCGTGATAAGGGCCGCGATGACCAATAAGATAAAGTAGGCCGCTTTCCTCATCTTTGCCATCATCATCGGTGTGACAATACCTAACCGTGTAAGGAAAAGCATGGCTACGGGTAACTGAAAGAGAAAGCCAAAAGGAATCGTGATCTGGAATAAGAAATGAAAATATTCGTTTATTCCAATCACTTGTTCTATATTTAGATTCGTTGATAAACCCATCATGAATTTCACGATATATGGAAACAAAATAAAATAAGAAAATGACAATCCACCTAAGAAAAGGATAAGGGAAACTGGAATATAACTAAGCGTCACTTTTCTTTCTCTTTCGTATAAACCCGGACTGACAAAAGACCAGACCTGAAAGAGAATGAGAGGGGATGTCATGATCAAAGCAATGAACATGATCATTTCCATATAGATCTTCAGAGGATCTGTGATACGAAAGGCGTTCATGGTTAATTCTTTCGCTTCATCGGCATGCTGTAAGTATCTGATCAGCGGTTCTGCAAGAAAGAAGCTTACAACAACTGCTAACAAGAAGAAAACGACTACAAACATGAGTCGTTTTTGCAATTCTCCTATATGTTCATAAACTGTCATGTCTCTTTGACTCATGGCGTTCATCCTACTCTACTTAGCACTATTATTTTTTTCGTCTTCATCATCTGCTAAGCCTTTTGTTGCATTTTTAAATTCACGCAATGTATTTCCTGCTGCTTTTCCTAATTCCGGAAGTTTCTTAGGACCAAAAATAAGTAAAGCAACGACTGCTATTAATACGAGGCTACCTGGACCTGGCATAATGAGACACCTCCTCTTTTACCATTCTATCATAACGTAAATATGAAGAATTTTCTATTCTGTTATGATTCCATCTTGTGACATTTCCGTGTCATCCTCTGAATAATGTTTCAAGAAGTAAACGAGTGACTGAAGTTCCACCGCCAAGTCGATATGATGGACGCGGATATGGTCGGGCACCGTCAATCTCGCAGGGGTGAAATTCAGTATCCCCTTTATATTCGAAGAAACCAATCGGTCTGTGATATTCTGAGCAGAGGATGCCGGCACCGTCAGGATCGCTACTTCAATATCATGCCCCACAAGCTTCTCTTCTAAATCATCTAAATGAAAAACGGGTACATCGCTGATTTGCGTCCCGACCTTCTTTTCATCTACTTCGAATGCCATTTCGATTTTCGTATTATTATTCTTGATGAAATTATAATGAAGAAACGCTGTACCAAGATTCCCCACCCCGATCAGCACAACCTTCGTAAGGGCATCCTGATCCAGTGTCTTACGGAAGAAGGATAACAGATAATTGACATTATAGCCGTATCCCTTTTTACCCAATGCACCAAAATAAGAAAAGTCCCTGCGGATCGTAGCAGAATCAACTTTCACCGCTTCACTTAATTCCTTTGATGAAACCCTCTGCTTACCGGATGAGTACAGATTCTTGATAAATCGATAATATAGCGGAAGGCGCTTGGCCGTTGCCTGTGGAATTTTCGTTGTATCCTGGTTCATATTGTATTCCCCCACATCTATTCAAAACCTCTGATACCGCTTCCAAAATTGAAAGCATCCAGAATTTATTAAACTCTCCTACTCATCATACACTATATTTTATCCTAAGTGTACGAAGATTAATAGGTGTTTTATTGCCGTTCCCCTCTCTTATACGGTACACTAGCACTATGAAATAGAGGTGAAACGTCATGATTCTTTTACAAGTGAATCAATTAACAAAAAACTTCGGTGCAGATAATATCCTATCAAATATTAAACTTGAAATACAGACTAGAGATCGTGTTGCCCTTGTCGGCCGTAATGGCGCGGGGAAGTCGACTCTTCTAAAAATTATTGCAGGTCACCTTTCCTACGATTCCGGGGAAATCACAAAGCCAAAGGGCGTCTCCATCGGGTATCTTGCCCAGAACACGGGTCTCGAATCGGATCTTTCCATCTGGTCTGAGATGCTGACCGTCTTTGAGGAATTGAAACAGCAGGAAAAGAAATTACGATCATTGGAGCAGCAAATGGCCGATCCTTCGGTATATGAACAAGAGGATGTCTATCAACGGGTATTGAAGGAATACGATCAACTCCAGGTTCTCTTCAAAGACTCCGGCGGCTATCAGTATGAAGCCGATATCCGTTCCGTCCTTCACGGATTGAACTTTGCCGATTTTGATTACGAAACGAAGATTTCCACATTGAGCGGCGGTCAGAAAACCCGTCTTGCCCTTGGTAAGCTTCTTCTGACCAAGCCTGACATCCTCATCCTTGATGAACCGACCAACCACTTGGATATCGAAACCTTATCGTGGCTTGAGACGTATCTTCAAAGCTATGAAGGAGCCGTCCTGATTGTTTCCCATGATCGCTACTTTTTAGACAGCGTCGTCAATCAGGTGTATGAAATCTCCCGAAATAGGAGTAAGAAATACCACGGGAACTACAGCAGATATCTTGAACAAAAAGCGGAAGACTATGAGAAAGATCTCAAAATGTTCGAGCGTCAACAGCAGGAAGTCGCAAAGCTCGAAGACTTTATCCAACGGAACATCGCACGGGCATCCACCACCAAGATGGCACAAAGCCGACGGAAGAAATTAGAGCGCATGGATATGTTGGACCGTCCCCTCGGGGATGAAAAATCCGCCAATTTCGCGTTTCAGATCGATCGCCCAAGCGGAAATGATGTTCTCCACGCCCAGGACCTTACCATCGGATATGGGGAGAACGAGACCATTTCCTCCCATATTGACTTCTCTGTCAAAAAAGGGGACAGCATCGCCCTGGTCGGACCGAACGGAATCGGGAAATCGACGCTTTTAAAAACATTGGTGAACAAACTACACCCACTTGACGGCACATTTAAATTCGGATCGAATGTGACCATCAGTTACTATGACCAGGAACAAGCCGAACTCTCATCCAACAAGACGGTCTTAAATGAACTGTGGGACGAATACCCGATGAAGATGGAGAAAGAAATCCGGACGGTCCTAGGCAACTTCCTCTTTTCGGGAGAAGATGTCCTAAAGCCCGTTTCTACCCTGAGCGGTGGAGAAAAAGCCCGTTTAGCCCTCTCCAAGCTGATGATGGAAAAAGGGAACGTCCTGATCCTGGATGAGCCGACGAACCATCTTGATCTGGATAGCAAAGAAGTGTTGGAAAATGCCCTGATTGATTATCCCGGGACCATCCTCTTCGTTTCCCATGACCGGTATTTCATCAACCGAATTGCCACAAAGGTCATTGAACTATCCAAGAAAGGTTCGACGGAGTACCTTGGCGATTACGATTATTATGTAGAAAAATTACAGCAGCAGGAAGAACTGGCGGCAATTGAACGCATGGAACAGGGTGAACAATTGCAGGAGCCGACTTTAAAACGATCCCACAAGATTGATAAAGAAGCGAAAAAGCTTGAACGTCAACGAAAGCGCAGAGTCGAAGAAATAGAAGGCCTGATGGAATCACTCGAAACAACCATTCAGGAAAAAGAAGATCTTCTTTGCGATCCGGAAATCTTTCAAGATCATGAGAAGGTCCAGGATATTAATGAATCACTCACGAAAGTGAAAGAAGAGCTTGATTCTTTATTGGAAGAATGGACCGAGCTGGAAGAACTACTTCAAGAAGAGCAGTAATCCACAGGATTGGGGATAACTATCATTCCCCAATCCTTTCTTATTCCACATTATTATCCACAACCAAAATACTTTTATAACGTTATTCACAGTAGTTTTCCACAATATCCACAAAAATTACTCATGTTTTTCACAACGTATACACACTAAATAAGTAGTTATTAACAATTTGTCCACAACCTGTTGATAAAACGTATGTTCGTTCCTTCCATTACCCTTCTCCGTGATTCATTCTGTGCATTACTCACAGGATATCAACAGACAGTAAAAAAAGGTTCAACGTCAAATGTTGGGGTGAAGTGATTGTTGCTTCACCCTTATCCAATATGTGAACCCAACCTTTTATACTTATGTGTTAATAATATTTTAGCTCGAAAACGCGTAAAGCTTCGAAATCCAAATGCGTTTCGCTTCATCACTTTCGTTAAGTTATTGATTCCCTCCAAAAAGCCATTGGAGTAGTTGTACATAAAGCTATTTAAGATTTCAATCTGCCAATTTTTTAAGGTTTGCGCTGCTTTTTGAAACTCTGGTATGCCAGCCTCATCAATAGCTTTGTAAAAGGAATATAAGTCATGTTTGGTTTGTTGGATGTTCTCTTCTCCATTTTGTTTAGCCTCATCGAACCAGTGACAGAAGAGCTCTTTCAATTCATAAGCCTGCTTTAATTCAGGGGACATATCCAGGTACCGTTGAAGATACCATCGATTGTCCTCTGTTAACTTACAAGACTTTTTATAGAATACGTGGCGCATTTTTTTGCATTTCTTCCGATCGTAGTCATGCCAGCTGGATTGAACTCTTCTCCTTACGTTATCAAGAGCCCAATAAATATACCGAACAAAGTGAAACCTATCCGCCACAATAATAGGCTTCCCAAGTGCTTGCGTGACAGCGGCTTTAAAAGATTGACTCATATCCATGACGACGACTTCTACCTGAGCGCCATACTTTCTAAGATAGTGCTTAATCGTGTTTTTGTACCGATTCGGAAGGATGTCGATGGGTTCTTTGGTGATGCCATTTGCGATGATGAGCTGGTACTTACCCTCTTTGGTATCGCCTTTGTATTCATCAATGGCAATGACCTTAGGCAATTCCTTCGCTTCCTCGTTAACCGTTTCCTTTGCCAATTGATCAAAGCGCCTGACGACCGTTGAAGAGGATGTTCCATACACCTCTGCCGTTTCCTTGAAGGTTTTGCCTTTAATACTACGAATTTTAACCGCTTGGTTCAGTTCGAGAGATAACCGTTGGTATCGTTTCACAAAGGGATTCTTTTCCGCAAACTTCTTCCCGCAAGGGCAAGCGTACCTTCTTCGTTTGTAAAAGATGAGTGTGTGTCTTTCAAACAGTTTTAAATGCTTAATTTTTTGTGTCCGATAGTCGTGAATCTTATGGGTGGAAGTAGTACAAACCGGACATCTGTGAGCTGTAACTGGCATTTCTACATAAATACAAAGTCTCGCTTCCACTTCTTCCATTTTCGTAACCAATGTATCTTCAAAACCCGGTAAAATTATGTTAGAATTCATTATGCACGTATCTCCAATCTATACTTGTTTCTCGACAACTCAAGTATAAAAGACTGGATGATTACGTGCATTTTTTATGTTCAAATTGTGTAAGAACCCCAACAAATATTATAGAACCTAAAAAAAAAGCTTGAACGATGTGTCGTTCAAGCTTTCCCATTTAAAAATTCTCGATATCAAGTCCTGGATGAGCATTCATATCCATGCTTCCTCTTTTTCCTTGTTGGAATAACACCGTTCCTGCGGCTGCAATCATAGCGGCATTATCTGTACAGAGGGATAAAGGAGGGATCACCAATTCCGCTTCCATTTCCTCAAAGGCTTCCTGGAGGGCAGCACGCAAGCCTTTATTGGCCGCAACTCCGCCTGCAAGTAGTACTTGCTCCACTCCATGCTCTTTTACAGCCTTAACCGTTTTAGTTACTAACACGTCAATGACACTTGCTTGAAAGCTCGCAGCCAAATCTTCTGGATGAATGGTCATTCCTTTTTGTTTGGCATTGTGAAGCGTGTTGATAACCGCTGACTTCAAACCACTGAAGCTAAAATCATAGGATCCTTCTTCCAGCCAGGCCCGGGGCAGATCAAGACTCACTTCCCCAACATGTGCCAGCCTGTCGATATGTGGTCCTCCTGGATATGGAAGGCCCAATGTCCGTGCTACCTTATCATATGCTTCTCCTGCAGCATCATCGCGTGTTTCCCCGATAACCTCAAAGGAACCGTGATCTTTCATGAGCACAAGCTCCGTATGTCCTCCGGAAACTACCAGGGAAAGAAGGGGGAACCTCATCTCTTTCACTAAGCGATTCGCATAGATATGCCCTGCAATGTGATGGACTCCCACCAACGGTTTATCGTGGGCAAAAGCGAGAGCCTTGGCAGCGTTCACCCCAATTAGTAGTGCGCCTACCAAACCAGGACCTTCCGTGACAGCGACACAATCTATATCCTCCATCGTCATCCCGGCTTGTTCAAGGGCTTCTTCTAGTACATACGTAACCTGCTCCACATGATGACGCGATGCAATCTCAGGGACCACTCCACCGAATCGCTTATGACTTTCAATTTGAGATGAAACTATATTCGTCACAATCTCTGTTCCATTTCTTATAATCGCCACAGCTGTCTCATCACAGCTTGTTTCAATTCCCAATACTAATGTATCTTTTTTCATAAATTCACCCACATTACTAAAGCATCCTCTTGATTGTCCGAGTAGTACCTTTTACGAATCCCGCCGTCTTTGAAACCGAGCTTACGATATAAGTGCTGCGCAGGCATATTTGAAACCCTGACTTCGAGTGTCATCACGCGAGCGCCAAATTCAATCGCTATATCCATTATCTTACGCATAAGGCCTTCCCCCAAGCCACGTCCCCGGTAATCAGGGAGCACGGCTACATTTGTGATATGGGCCTCATCCACGACCAGCCACACGCCGCAGTAACCTGCAAGCTTGTCTCCATCTTCTGCAACGAGGTAGGTAGACAGGTGGTTATGCTCAATTTCATTCAAGAAAGCGTCCCGGCTCCAGGGAATGCTAAAAGATTGATTTTCAATTTCCATGACCTCGTTTAAATCATCAACTGTCATAAATCGTATATCCATATTGTAACGATCCTTTATCTTCTATTCAGATTTTTTTTGGGCCTCCAGCCATTTCACTTCTGCTTCCGCCATCCGTATATAGTTGGGAAGCACTTCATGTGCCGACATCTCTTTTAAAACCAGTCCGATATAAGCCAGTTCAGAAGGACGGGGATTATGACTGACAAAAGGTGCGATTCTCGCTTGATCTCCAAGAACTTCCTTAATCATGCCCTTATGGATGGAGACATCATTTCCAACAAATAACACTTCTTTATCTAACTCTTTTAACTTTGTCACCCATTCATCGAGCATGATGTTGCGGTCCTCTTCCACGCAAACCAATCGATCTCCCTGAAACTCATACAGTCCTGAATATACCTGTCCTCTTCTCGCATCAAACAACGGAACGATATAACCTGGAAAATATCGTCCAGACGAAGCCAATGTCGCGAGACTGGATACCGGGATCAGGGGGATATTCAATGACCATGCCAGGGTCTTAGCCAAGGTGACCCCGATTCGTACGCCCGTATAGGAACCGGGACCATTCGCAACAACAATCTTCGTTAATTCCTTTGCCCCTACCCCACAGTCTTTTAATAACTGTTCGACAGCCGGCATGGCTCTCACAGAGTGGTTCTTTTTCATATACGTGATGTATTCCCCAATTACCTTATCCTCTTCAATCAGGGCAACCCCAAACGGATAATTGGAGGTATCTATCGATAATATCGTCATGACACAATCTCCTTACACAATTCACTATATCGATTTCCTTGCGGCTTCAATACGATCCTTCTCTTGGAGTCGCCTTCCCGGTAAATCGATAAGCTTAATAATTCTTTCGGAAGCTGATCCTTTATTAAGTGAGCCCACTCAATGACGGTCACACCTTCTCCTTCAAAGTATTCATCGAACCCCAAATCTTCAAAGGTATCGTCCAGCCTGTATACATCCATATGATAAAGAGGCAGACGCCCCTTATATTCTTTAATAATGGTAAAAGTGGGACTATTCACGGTTTTAGTCACCCCAAGACCCTTGGCAAGTCCTTTAGTAAACGTCGTCTTCCCTGCCCCAAGATCACCTTCCAGCGTCAACACAGCCCCTGGCTTTAAAAGTCCTGCAAGCTCTTCTGCAAATTGGCCTGTTTCCTCCGGACTGTTCGTCATAATCTCAAACTGATTCATGTTAATCTCCTCAATCATCATTTAGCGTATAAAAAAACCTTAGGATCATTTGTTACCCTAAGGGAGAATGTATATATGTAGTTTACCCTTTTTGGGGTATGAGAGTAAAGGTTCTGAAAAAAGACAATAAAAAAAACGAAACAACGTTTCGTTTGAATGAACAAAATTGGCGGTCCGGACGGGACTCGAACCCGCGACCTCCTGCGTGACAGGCAGGCATTCTAACCAACTGAACTACCGGACCAAAGCTTTTTGCGCTAGCAAAATAGGTTTCCATATTCTGCGTTAGCGAAAATAACTATCCTTGCGTGACTCATAAAAGATCAAAGTAACCTCTTATTAAAAACAAGCAAAAATGGTATTGCGGGGACAGGATTTGAACCTGCGACCTTCGGGTTATGAGCCCGACGAGCTACCGAACTGCTCCACCCCGCGACGATAAAAATATTACTATCTTCTATATTACTATATGCACCTTCACAAATAAAGTGATTGTGCAAAAAAGAATTGTTTCGCCTGGCGACGTCCTACTCTCACAGGGGGAGATCCCCCAACTACCATCGGCGCTGAAGAGCTTAACTTCCGTGTTCGGCATGGGAACGGGTGTGACCTCTTCGCCATAATCACCAGACGAATATTCAATTGAAGGATTGTTCCTTCAAAACCAGATAAAGGATTGATGTCAAGAAAGCCGAATATCGACCAATTGTTGTTCATATAAATATGACTCTTTATGGTTAAGTCCTCGATCGATTAGTATCAGTCAACTCCACATGTCGCCATGCTTCCATCTCTGACCTATCTACCTAGTCATCTTCTAGGGATCTTACTCACATACGTGATGGGAAATCTCATCTCGAGGGGGGCTTCATGCTTAGATGCTTTCAGCACTTATCCCTTCCGCACATAGCTACCCAGCGATGCCTTTGGCAAGACAACTGGTACACCAGCGGTGCGTCCATCCCGGTCCTCTCGTACTAAGGACAGCTCCTCT
>NZ_PDIY01000001.1:605000-680000 GCF_002563655.1 Bacillus sp. es.034
TAAAAGAGGTTTTTAAAGAGTGCGGGTGAAGGGACTTGAACCCCCACGCCTTGCGGCGCCAGATCCTAAGTCTGGTGCGTCTGCCAATTCCGCCACACCCGCATATATTTTTGTTTTTCACATTGGAGAAAAACAATGGTAAGATATTTTGCCAAGGCAAAAATCTTTGGTGAGCCATGAAGGATTCGAACCTTCGACCCTCTGATTAAAAGTCAGATGCTCTACCAACTGAGCTAATGGCTCGCTATGGCTGGGCTAGCTGGATTCGAACCAACGCATGTCGCAGTCAAAGTGCGATGCCTTACCGCTTGGCTATAGCCCAATACTTTTTCAAAAAGTGACGAGGTTTTAATATTAACATGTCCACCTCAATGAAGTCAATTGTTTTTTAAAAATAAATCTGGCGGTCCGGACGGGACTCGAACCCGCGACCTCCTGCGTGACAGGCAGGCATTCTAACCAACTGAACTACCGGACCAAAGTTTTTTCGAGATAGGGAAAATAACTATCCTTACCCTGCGTAAGCAAAATAACTTTCATTACCTTCGCGATAGCGAAAATAACTATCCCTACTTCAAGCAAGTAAAATGACCCGTACGGGATTCGAACCCGTGTTACCGCCGTGAAAGGGCGGTGTCTTAACCGCTTGACCAACGGGCCACGTTATAAATAGAAATGGCGGAGAAGGAGGGATTTGAACCCTCGCGCCAGTTGCCCGACCTACACCCTTAGCAGGGGCGCCTCTTCAGCCACTTGAGTACTTCTCCATAAAAATGGCTCCGCAGGCAAGATTCGAACTTGCGACCGATCGGTTAACAGCCGATAGCTCTACCACTGAGCTACTGCGGAACGTGAAGTATTCTTACGCTTAACTCGTCTTATCGACTCTTTAGATTATAATGACTCATCAATTTCTTGTCAACTACTTTCAGGCACTTTCTCCACAAGAAAAACACCTTTTGATCTACCCTTTTTCAATCACGACTTCCTTTACGAGGCGAAGTTTCCCTTTACAGCGGCCACACACATATTTCGTTGTATTGATTTTTCTTTTTCTTTCAAAGTTCAGACCGCACTGAGAACAGACATAGTATAACACCCGACTTCTCCTGTTCACACTGGGCAACGAAGAACAATGCCTTGACCCCCCGACGTGCTTGAGCAGGCTCTTAAAGTCATGATCCCCATGTTTGTACCCTTTTCCTTCAATATGCAAGTGATAATGACATAGCTCATGCTTTATAATTCCAATCAATTCTTCCATTCCGTGCTCATCCAGATACCTTCGATTAATATCAATATCATGGCTGCGCAACATATATCTTCCGCCCGTGGTGCGCAATCTCGGGTTAAAATACGCCTTATGTTGAAATGGCTTGTGGAATGATTGGATTGAAATTCTTTCAACTAATTGCTGCAGCTCGGCATTCGTCATACAAATCCTTCTTTCTTAATTAGAACATGACAACCTATTATAGCATAAACTAGGTATCACCTTATTGTTTCAAACTGACAAACCACTCGGAGAAAGACCGTTTTCTATTTAGCGGCACTTTCAAAAAGATAAGGAGGTTCAACCATGCCAAATTGGCTTGTCAATCAATTGAGGAAAGCCTATTTTGAGAAAGATCGATACCAGATCAAACTTCTTAATCAATGTTGGAATTTCTACAGGAAGAAGAACTGCTCTTAATGATGTTTTTCTATTACAAAGTCATTCCATTTTATATAAAAAGAGCTGACCTTCTGATAGCTCCCTATCACTCAGTCAGCTCCTATCCATTTCTTAAGGGACCATGGTCAGTGCAACCCTGCCTTTTTTGACATCTACACTGTCAACCCACACAGTCACAACATCCCCGACTGAAACCACATCTAATGGATGCTTCACGAAACCATTTTTCAGCTTTGAGATATGGACAAGTCCATCTTGTTTTACTCCAATGTCAATAAAGGCACCAAAATCGACTACATTTCGCACGGTTCCTTGTAATTCCATTCCTTCAGATAAATCCTCAAGCTTCAGAACATCCTTCTTCAGTAGCGGTTTAGGAAACTCATCCCTCGGATCCCGACCTGGTCTAATCAGTGAATCGATTATATCCTTCAATGTCAGTTTCCCAATTTCCAACTCTTCACACACTTCATCTATATTTAATTGTTCCAAAGACTGTTTAAGTTTATCTGACCCGACGTCATTTACACCCATTCCCACTTTAGAGAGGAGCTTCTTAACATCGGTATAGTTCTCAGGGTGAATAGACGTCCTATCAAGTACTTCTTTCCCATCCATTATCCTCAGAAAGCCAATACACTGTTCAAACGTTTTCGCACCCAGCCTTGGGATTTTTTTTAATTGGACCCTGGATTGAAACTTCCCTTCTTCCTCACGCTTTCTCACAATATTGTTGGCCACTGTTTTAGAAAGCCCCGCTACATATTGCAATAAGGAGGAAGAGGCAGTATTTACGTTCACACCCACTTGGTTAACAGCCGTTTCCACTACAAAAGTTAACGATTCGTTCAACTTCTTTTGGGAAACATCATGTTGATATTGCCCGACCCCGACTGATTTAGGATCGATTTTCACTAATTCAGCTAACGGATCCTGTAATCTCCGGGCAATGGAGACAGCACTTCTTTCTTCTACTTGTAAGTCAGGGAACTCTTCTCTCGCCACATCAGATGCAGAATATACGCTTGCCCCGGCTTCGTTGACTATTAAGTAAGAGATATTCCCGCCTACTTCTTTTAATAAATCCACAACGAATTGTTCTGTTTCCCTCGACGCTGTTCCGTTCCCAATAGCCACAACCTCAATCGAATATTTTGTCAGAATCAATTTAAAGGCGTCCTCCGCCTTATTTCGTTGAGCTTGAGATGTATGTGGATAGATGACATTGATATCGAGGGTTTTCCCTGTTTCATCAATGACAGCTAACTTACACCCAGTCCGAAATGCAGGATCGACCCCCAATACCATCTTCCCTTTCATCGGAGGCTGAAGCAATAATTTACGCAGGTTTTCAGAGAAGATATGAATGGCTTGATCTTCCGCTTTGTCAGTTAACTCATTCCGGATTTCTCTTTCCACCGATGGCTGGATGAGCCTTTTATAACTGTCCTCCACTGCTTCTTTCACCAGAGGTACGGAAATGGAGTGGATATTCTTAATGACCTGCTTTTCCAAATAGTTTTGAATACCTTCTGTATCTGGCTGGATGTTTACTTTGAGTATGTCTTCTTTTTCCCCTCTATTCATTGCAAGGACACGATGGGGGACAACTTTGTGAATGGGCTCCTGATAGGAGTAATACATTTCAAACACTTTTTTTTCGTCCAACTCTTCTTTCTTCACCTTTGATTCGATTAACCCTTTACGGAATGTATATTTTCTTATGTAATCCCGGTAAGAAGCTTCATCGGATACGTATTCAGCAATGATGTCCTTGGCTCCACCCAGGGCATCTTCCACAGTGGTCACTTCATTCTCTTCTGAGATATAGTTTGAAGCTTCACTTGTAAGGTCGCCTTTTAATGGGAAGGTCAGAATCCATTCAGCCAGGGGCTCCAGGCCTTTTTCTTTTGCTACGGTTGCTTTGGTACGCCTCTTTTGTTTATATGGACGATATAAATCTTCTACCATTTGCAGCTTATCTGCTTTTTGAATGGACCGGGCTAATTCTTCCGTTAACTTCCCCTGTTCTTCTATGAGACGGATGACTTCTTCTTTTCGCTGCTCAAGGTTCAACAGATAATTCCACTTGTCCATGATATTGCGAATCTGGACTTCATCCAGTGCGCCTGTCTGTTCTTTTCGATAACGTGCGATGAATGGAACTGTATTCCCTTCCTCCAGAAGAGAAATGACGTTCTTTACATTCTTTATTGATAAGTTCAATTCTTTGGATACTTGATGAAGTAATGGTTCTTGCTTTGTTAATGTTGCTGCCAATTGTATTACCTCCATTGATAGGATTCATTATTTATTTTACCATATCTGTCTTTGGGGATTGAAATAGAGCTTATAAACAAAAAAACTTACCCTAAGCCTGTTAGAGTAAGTTTCCAATGATATATGTTGTATCATCTGATGTGCCGTCTACTAATGATTGTATATCACCCAGCGCCCCATGAAGGGTCGGATATCTTTGAAGGATATTCTTTACGCCGGAAATATTCAATCCATCTGAATGAATGAGAAATCTTGAGTTATTATTATAATGAAAACGTTGTGTTTTATACGTTTGAGGCCGTCCGGAGAGATAGCCTGTGACCGGTAAGGGATAGGTCATCTTTCCTTCGGGTGCATACATATAAAAACGGATATTACCTACACAACTATACACAAATTCTTTGGAATGGTAATATGCTTTAATAATCGCCACGGCAGCTCCACGTTTCTTCTGAAGGACATCATTGCAAAGACTCATGAGGGTCTCGACATCTTCATGATGATTTCTTTCCACAATCTCCACGACAGCATGTGACGATTCATATGCATACTTTCCACTGCCTAAACCATCGGCGAGGACACAGATAAAGTAATCGTTGGTGGAAGTATAGAAATAACTGTCCCCACAAAAGGGATTCCCATTTTTCGATACTTGTTCTGCGTAAAGCTCTATTTCATTTTGTTGAAGATAAGCCATTAATAATGACTCTCCGAATCGCTCATCTCTTCCTGGATGGCTTCCCGAAGCTTTTTAATCGCTCTTCTTTGCAGGCGGGAAACATGCATTTGTGAAATACCGAGCTTTTCCCCAGCTTCTTTTTGGCTTAGGTTTTCTAAATAAGTGTGTTGTATAATCGCTTTTTCCCTGTCGGAAAGGACATGAAGGACCTTCTCAAGAACGAGTCGCTGGTTAACCTTTTCATAACCTTCATCCTGATCTCCCACGATATCCAGTATCGTTACCGTACTTCCTTCTGAATCAGCCTCAATGGAGTGATCCACAGATAAAGCCTGATAACTCCTACCCATTTCCATCGCTTCCAGAACCTCTTCTTCACTCACTTCCAGGTATTCAGCAATCTCATGAACCTGTGGAGAACGTTCTAATTTATTTGTTAACTCTTCAACCGTCGATTTTATTTTCGGACCAAGTTCCTTAATTCTCCGGGGAACATGTACACTCCATGTTTTATCCCTTAGGAACCGTTTGATCTCCCCGATAATGGTTGGAATCGCGAAGGCTTCAAATGACCTGCCGAAAGATTCATCGTACCTTCTGATTGCTCCAAGCAACCCAATCATCCCTACCTGGATTATATCCTCATGGAAAGACCTGCCCTTTGAATATTTCCTCGCAATGGACTCAACAAGGTTTTGATAGTGCAAAATGAGTTGGCTTTGGGCGTCATCATCCTGGGTCTCCTGATAATCCTTGATCCATTTGAGTACTTTTTCTTTTTGAGCCTGCTGGTTAGGTTGAGATAGTTTTTTCATCCCTCTCCACCTGCTCCCCTGATAGGAATTTAGTCATAAAGACTGTCACTCCCTCCTTGTGATGCACTTTAACATCATCCATAAGGCTCTCAATAAGGTAAAGGCCTAACCCACCTTCTCTTAAGAACTCAACAGAATGATCGGCATGATAAGGACCAACAGCACTGCGAATTTCTTTGAAATCAAAACTTTCACCGTGATCAGCCACCATCACTTCAAGGCGATCCCCATACAGTGCGAACCCGACAACGACTTCTCCATCATTATCTTTATACGCATGCTGAACCGCATTAGTGATCGCTTCACTTGTGGCAATCTTCAAATCCTCAATGGCATCATAGTCAAACCCCATACGACTTGCAATTCCCGAAAGCGTCAAACGAATGACCCCGACATATTCCGGCTTTGCGGGGATCTTCATCTCGATGTAATCAAAAGCTTGCATCATTCCACTCCACCTTCTACTTTGGAATTGATATTCATAATATCCCCTAAACCTGTAATATCAAACAGTCTTTGTAAACGATCAGACAATCCAACCAGATTAAGCTGTCCACCACGGGCCTTAACCGTTTTAAACAGACCGACGAACACGCCGAGTCCCGTACTATCCATGTATGATACTTCAGAAAGATCGACTGTTATATCTTTATCATCAGTTTCAGCAGAAGGCTGAAGCGTTTCTTTAAGCTTTGGAGCTGTATATGCATCAATTTCACCGGCTACTTTAACGAGCAGCTCGTTTTCTTTTTCTTTCATATCTATTGATAAGTTCATAAAAAGACCACCTTTTTGGCAACATTATAATACGTCTCTATTCATTTACCCTATTTCTGATAAAAATAAACCACATTACGAATTTCTTTTTATGATGATTAAGGTGAAATCGTCCCTTAGCTCAAAATGCTGCAGCTTCTCAAGTTGCTTATACACATTATTGATGATTTCCTGAGTAGGGAGATGCGTATACCGGCTGATCAACTGGACCAGATCCTCCCTCTCGATGAAACCTTCTTCCGTGCGGCATTCCGTTACTCCATCGGAAAGGAGAATGATCATGTCCCCCACTTCCACACGTCTTTCGTATTGTCTGTACTTTGCTTTTTTATCCACACCTAATAGAAGGCCCTTGGCATCAAGGTCCTCATATTCATTGGTTGACGCTCTATAAAAAAAGCCGGGTTCGTGCCCAGCTGATGAGTATGAAAAAAGATGTTTCTCAGAATTATACACGCCGTAGAACATAGTAATGAACATACTGGCGTCCACGTTTTGTTCGACTACCCTGTTCAAACTTTCCAACACAGCATTTGGTTCATGGCGATACTCTGGTAAACTGTCCATTGCATACTTGATCATGGACATACAAAGAGCCGCTGGTATCCCCTTCCCGATCACGTCCGCAATGGCCACACTGACGCTGTCATTTTCATCCTGGACGAAGTGATAGTAATCACCGTTCATCTTCTTCGCCGGTACACTCACCGCTCCAATATCCAACCCTTCGACTGAAGGAATGACTGTCCCAAGAAGGGTTTGCTGCATATTGGATGCGACATCTATTTCATTATTCAATTCCTGTTGTTTCGTTCTCAAGCTTTGATGTTCACGATAGGCAAAACCATAACCTATCATGACTTCCAGGAGAATATCAAAAGAATGCAGCACCTGATGCGGTATGTCTGGTTCCATCTCCAGGATGACATTCTTGTGGAGACTGATGATTTCTTCCGGTGATACGTGGTGCTCAATTGATTTACGACTGAATTTCTGTCCCAAATAAAGGGCTTTCTCATCCTGGTCGTTTAAATAGTGCTCAATGATCTCTCTATATTTTGAATCCATCAATTCTCTGAAATTCATATAACTCCCCCTAGCGGAGCCACTTGGTCGCCCTGATATCTGTCCCTTCACCTGGTACAGATTCAACGTTAAATTCGTCCATTAAACGCTTAACTCCAGGCAAACCTGCTCCTAATCCGCCTGATGTGGAATATCCATCTTCCATTACTTTTCTGATATCGGCAATACCAGGGCCCTCATCTAAGGCAATGATGCGCACGCCCTTTTTTCCGGCGTCAAATAATTTTTCAATGCAAATTTGACCGTAGCCGGCATATAAATAGATGTTCCTTGCTAATTCGCTGATAGCCGTAGTGATACGAGCTTGGTCAACTGTGCCGAATCCGAGCTCTTTCGCTACATTCCTCCCTAACTGGCGGGCAGCAACGATGTCCCATTCATTCGTGATCTTCACGCAGGATTGGCTATCCATACCTAGTCCCCCAGTTCCAATTGTAATTTCTCCAGACCTTTTTCCAGATCCAAAGCGGTCAGAACGTCCTCTAACCTGATTCCAAGCTCTATCAACGTAATCGCTACAGCAGGCTGAATGCCCGTGATGACAACTTTTGCTCCCATCAACCTGGACATATTGATCACATCCCCAAGTACTTTAGCGATGAACGAGTCTATAAAATCGATGGAAGTGATATCGATCACTACTCCCCTTGCACTTGTTTCGTGAATCTTCTGGAGAAGATCCTCCTGAAATTGAAGGGCTGTTTGATCATCCAGCTCCCACTGAATGGAAATCAATAAACAATCATGCAGCTTTAAAATTGGTATTCTCACTCTAATCCCTCCGTCGAAACTATTTTTCGATTTGTCATTTCAAGAGCTTTTTCTATTCCTTTTCGTAACGTACTGTTTGTGCTGAACTGATTAAGATCAATTCCCAAATTGACGATCGTCTGGGCAATCTCCGGTCTGATCCCCACCAGCATGCACTTCGCCCCTACTAAACGTACGGCTTCAGCAGCCTGGATGATATGATGGGCGACCATCGTATCCACCACCGGAACACCGGTAATATCAATCAGAACGACTTCCGCCCTGTGCTTCACCACACCGTTCAACAGGTTTTCCATGATCAAACGGGCACGTTCAGTATCAATGGTGCCGACAAGGGGCATAATGGAAATCTTTTCGAATACCGGTATCAATGGTGCAGATAATTCCTGTAATGCTATCTTTTGAAGGGAAACCGTTCTTTCCCATGATTCTGTATAAGCTTTTATGACTCTGTTATACATCGGCGTCAGCCATTGATCGAACTTCTCAACCTGTGAAGCGTGATTTTCTTCCGTGATCAGCTGTTCCTCCGTCATGCCTTCGTATACCACTTTACCAAATGTCCCTAAAGCGGTTGTTACAAATGTTAATGGCCACCCTAATCTAACAACCTTTTCAGCGAAATCTTCAAGACGGCTGTTGAATTCTTTCGAATCTCTCAAATTAGCGGCAATCATTTCAACAAACTCATGGCTTGTCTTGGTGAAGACCTGATCCGAAACGACGTGAAGAAACTTCTCATCCGCTTCATTTCGCATACGATCCATCCAAGTACTAGTGATATCTGATTTATTGTCCTGAATATAAGCCGTGACTTCACTAAACATTTTGTTCTCTCCATTCTATCATATGAAATTTAACCCCAGCATTTATACCGATTGATGTAACCCAATCTTAAAGTAGTTTACAACAAAGAACGAAAATGACTTAATTACTTTAATATTAACAAATAAATATGGAAAAGAAAAAGCCTATGCCTTTTCGGGTATTTTTATTTCTTTCTTTTCCCATTATAGATTGTTTGCCTGGTTTTGTCATAAAATTGTCTATATTTCCATTATCCAGATACCTCTTCCAAAACAGAATCCGGCATCAATGGGTAGTGAAAATAAAAAAAGCAAAACAAAAAGGCTTAATGATCAAGCATTCGTTGATCAGCAAGCCTTCTGGTTTGCAGTTAAACTGTCTCTATTATATACGTGATAATGGATATACACGAAGGACAGATATGAGTTAAAACTGGATCAGACCCACACTGATTTGCAGGGCGTCGTCCACTTTCTCCATCATCTCATCATCCAGGTGTGTAATCTTATCGGTAAGACGTTGTTTATCAATCGTTCGAATCTGTTCAAGCAAGATAACGGAATCACGTTCAAAGCCATAACGTTTTGCATCAATTTCAACATGAGTAGGCAGTTTTGCTTTTTGAATTTGTGCGGTAATGGCAGCTACAATAATTGTGGGACTAAACCTGTTCCCTATATCGTTTTGAATAACAAGTACCGGCCGAACTCCGCCTTGTTCTGAACCTACAACAGGAGAAAGGTCTGCAAAATATACGTCACCACGCTTTACAATCAAAGGATTAACCTCCGCTTACTAAGCGTTCGACTGTATGTTCTGCCTCATATTCTGCTTGAATCGCTTCTGAAGCGATTGCGAGATTAATCTTCGCCATTTCCATATAGCCGCGTCTCATAGATTCACGTAATTGTCTCTTCTTACGCTCTCGTAAATACATTTTGGTTGCACGATAAATAAACTCATTGCGATTCACATTTTCTTGATCTGCAAAGCCGTCCAATTCTGTAACGAGCTGTTGCGGTAGACGAATTAAGATTTCTGTTGTTGCGCTGGATTCAGACACAAACTACACCTCCACCAATCACTACATACCGTTTCTGTTCATTAACATATTTATCATACCATCAAATACAGGGAATGAAAAGTTAATTTATCAATCTCTTCTATTATCCACCAGTTAAAATACTAATTATTCATCAAATAGGTCGTTATTTTCCTGTGGACTGTCCATCCCTGTCGATAAGAGCTTATTCGACACTTCCGTCGCTTCTCCGTTCTGTATATATATGCGCGGTACTCTTGTCGAGATGATGCAAGGGATCTCATAGTTGATGGTATCAAGCTTTTCGGCGATTTCATCCATCATTATGGCAGCCCCATCCTGCTTGCCGATCAACGTGACGCGGGTACCGATCGGCCGGGATTCAGGTAGACGGATCATACATTGATCCATGCAAATCCTTCCAACAATTGGAACTCTCTTCCCGTCAATTAAAACGTCCTGACCCTGTAATTTCCGCAGCCAGCCATCTGCATATCCGATCGGAATCGTCCCGATCCATTCCGATTCCCCTGCTTCATACGTAGCTCCGTAACTGACTTTCTCACCAGCTGCAAGTTCTTTTGTATGAATGAGTCTGGAATGGAGTGAAAAGACTTCCTTCAATGGAAATGGCAGTTCAGGTTTCATCTCGATCGATGGTGTAAGGCCATACATGGCAATCCCCACTCTTACAGCATTAAATAGGGTATTCGTTTTCCTTAGAGTAGCAGCACTATTGGAAGAGTGGATATACGCAGGAAGCGATTCCAGTTGTTGAAGCATATATTCGAAGCGCCTCAACTGTTCGTCAAGATAGTCATCATTCAGTTCATCCGCCGTAGCAAAATGGGTAAAGATCCCCTGAAGCTCGAACTGTGGGTGAGAATGAATATATCCCTCGATACCCTTTAATTCGTCCGAGGTCCGAACGCCTATCCTCCCCATACCGGTATCACACTTGATATGAAGGCATAAATGATCTTCTTTCGCCAACTGTCTTTCAGCTTCCACGAGCCATTCCTTGTGGAAGACCGTTAAGGAAATGTCCAATTGAGAAGCAATCTTCACATCTTTTGGTCTCGTAGCCCCAAGGACAAGGATCGGAGCGGTGATGCCTCCCCTTCTCAAAGAGATCGCTTCATCCAGAAAGGCAACGGCCAATCCATGCGCCCCTGCAGCGAGGGCAGTGAGAGATGTTTGAACATCCCCGTGCCCGTAAGCATTCGCCTTTACAACGGCAAATACATTCACATCATCAGGGATATGACCTTTAATATTTTTTACATTTTCATATAAATGATCCAAATTGATTTCAGCCCATGTATCTCGAAAAAATTGCGTCTGGGTTTCCACTCTGTTCACTTCCTCATATCGTTACACAAAACATTGTCATTCTATTCAAGAATACCATGGATTATTCATATTATCATTTATTGTGGTGAATAGATTTTGGGATTTTCAGCAGGAATGGGTTTTGAGGGGGGATAAGGAAGGATTTAGGGTCGGGGGCGGGACTTTACTCCCTATCCCAATGATTGAAAAGAGGCGGACCAGATAGGCCCGCCCCGATCAACTTCATCATTTCACCATTGAACCTTGCACGGATTGTGCCACCATGACCATTTCCGAAGGAGTGAGGTCATTTGATGCGAGCATATAATCCACACCATTATTCGTCCACCGGATGGATTGATCCGTCATGGCCGCTACGGTGAAGCCAAGGTCCACCAATTCCCCCTTGAGGGACGTAGACACAGTCATCGTAGGGACGACAGTCGTCTTCTCTTGAACGATCGTAAAGGATTTTTCGCCATCATAGGTTAGAATGACGCGCTTTCCTGTATCTGTCGCCACTTCTTTTTCTTCTATCAATTCAGTACCGGTGATTTCAGACATCGGGTACAAAACGGTGAATTCCGTATCTTCCACTGCCGCTGTCACAGGAACCTCAAGCTGGGCGCCGGTCATATTTTTCTTCATATCGAAATCTTTTTTATCAAACGCGGCTTTCATGTCCATCTTAGAGAATTCCACTTTCACAAGCGGGTTTTGATCTGAATCCATCACATTAACAGATGCAGGCGTCAGGTCTTTCTTGTTAAAGGCAATCTCCTGTGTAGGGAGCATCTGACTGTTCTGGTAACGTGTTTTTGTCGTAAAGACATAATGATTTTTTGTTTCCTTGAAGGTGGCTTCTTTGTCTTCTAAAACATCTTTGACAAGTGATTCATACAAGTATGCCTGACTGCTGTTTTCAGGCCAGTTGCTTTGGAATCGGAAGCTTTTATTCAGAGCCGGTGTCAGGACGAACACTCCCTCATCATTACGCAGGATCATTTGGCTTTGATCTTTTGTAGCATTCTTAAGGGCTACACGATAATAATTAGGGTCATTATGCCATACTTCCACATCATAGGTTTGGGGTTCTTCTCCCACCTGCAGGGTCATCTTTGCATCTGCTTTGTACCCCTTCATATCTTCTACTTTTGCCTTAAGGTCCTTGGTTACATCGTCTTTCGATTTTTCTCCACAGGCAGCGAGTGCAAGCACCGCCAACATGGCCATCACTAGTATCACTAGCTTTTTCTTCATTTTTTCAACCCCTTTTGTCCCAGGATAAACGTAATTGAGAGAGGGGAAGGCCACTTGTCAAAGAATGGACGATCCTTGAAAGAATGCCCGGTTCCATTCGCCAACGAACCGCGATTGTTAAACAACTGGCCTTGTCTCTCCTATTGCACTACTGAATATATGAGACAACCTGAGGGATTATGCTAGTGAAGATGACAAGCTTGAAATTTAATTACTCTTCAATGACGACCTGGGCTGCTGCAAATTCCCTGCTATGAGTGATGGACAGATGGGCATGGGTTCCCTCTGGCTTCGAAAAATAAGGCTTTCCTTTCCGGTCCTTACTGATTTCAATATCCCGAAACGAAAGCATCGTCCCGATCCCGGTTCCATGTGCTTTCGCGTACGCCTCTTTCGCTGCAAAACGTCCAGCCACATATTCGATTCTGCGCCCTTCACTCAACGAAAAGAACGTATCCTCTTCTCTTTCCGTCAGGATCCTCTTCACGAACCTGGGCTGCCGTTCCAGTAATTCCCGTATACGCCCGATTTCTACGATATCCAACCCTATTCCTTTAATCATATGCTACTCCCCTTCTACTCTTGTCCTGTCCTGCATATTTTAATAATGAACTCCACTCGTGATTTTCATCATTTTCTTATACTATAGTACTAACCGTTATTTTCGCGTACCCAGCCCATGTAGGAGGATACACTATGTTTGTACGAACTGAAAGTTTTTCTCAATTTCTACGATACTATCCTATTATTTCCTTGATTGTCCTGATTCATATCGCCCTATTTGCGGTCAGTGCCCTTCCCGTCTTCCCTCAATTGTGGGTGTACGAACAACTCGCTGGTGTGAATGTATTCATAAAAGAAGGGGAATGGTGGAGACTGATCACCCCGATCTTTGTCCATATGGGGTTTGCCCATCTATTATTCAACTCGTTTTCTCTTGTCCTATTCGGACCACCTTTGGAAAAACACCTTGGCAAGGCAAAGTTCCTTGCCCTTTACTTAGCAAGCGGTGTGTTTGCCAATATCATCACCTATCTCATCAAGCCCCTTACCTATAGCCACGTCGGAGCATCAGGGGCCATTTTCGGATTATTCGGCTTCTATATTGCTATGATCGTTCTGAAAAATCATTTCATCACCAGGGAAAGCCGGCAGATCATCCTCCCAATCGTGATCATCGGGGTCGTGATGACCTTCATGCAATCAGGCATTAACATTGCCGCCCACATCTTCGGATTGATCGCAGGCTTCGTCATCGGATGGATTTCCGGGAGGAAATAAGCATATGCAAGAAGCGGCCAGAATGAAAAGGCCGCTTCTTTGTTTATATACTATGGGAAAACCAGGAGGCAATCCTTTTCAGATCTTCTTTCTTAAGGTCCCTCACCTGACTCGCATAACCGGCGGCACCTGATTTCACCGTAGTCGTGAGACTGCCTAATCCTTTTCTTGCCTGAAACCAACTCTCTTTCGTATCAAGGGACTGAATCCGATTTTTCTTCATATACATCGTATTCTTCAATACCCCTCTATACCGTAAAGATAACTGCCCCCCATCGATTCTGAATCCGCCTGCGCGGTATTGAAAGTAGCCGAGCACTCCAAAAGGCAGGATCAAGAGCGCTGCCCAAAGACCATATGGCCAGAAGAAATAGCAGGCGGCAGCAAGTGGGACCAGTATCCAGACCGATTGTCTAAATACATACCTCCTCATGGCACTTACCGGCAGCCCTTTAAAATCATCCTGGATGATATATTGGGGAAACAATCCATTTAACAACTCCGGAACCTGTTCCTTCTTAATAATCGGGAACAACTTAATACTCATACTGTCTTTCTCTAAAACAGACCCACCGGCATTTTCAATATGAACGGTGCAATACCCAATCAGCTGCCTGATCGGGTTCTCTACTATCCTGATCCCTTGAACCCGGTTTAACGGGACCGTCACCTGCTTCTTTTCAAGGAGTCCTCTTGTCATGACAATATGTTCATCCACTATTTTGATCTTAAAATCACCATAAATGATAAACGTCCAGACGATCGATAGGAACCAGGCAAGCATAAGCCCTAAAAATGCCGTCAATGCGACGATGAACACTCCACTTTTTATAAACACGGCCACTTCCTCATATACAGCCTTATAGGGAATGAGTTCATTGAATTGGGATAAGAATAATGCAACCCCTGAAATAATGACCCCTACTCCTCCCGAGGTCGCCGCAAGAACCCAGATGTCTTTTTGACCAAGGGTGAAAAAAGGTTCATCTTCCTGAATGGCAGACTGCTCCAGAGAAAAATCCTCCTTCACGCTCTCACCCTTCTTCTCCCGATAAATCATCTGTTCTAACTCCAGTGCTTCCTCCTTAGAAATAGCGGTCAGTTCCGCTTCCGACTCCCTGGAATTTGAAGAGCCCGCTGTTTCGACCTTCACCTTTACAAGCCCAAAGGGACGGTGTAACACCCCTTCCGAGAAGTTCAGACTCTGGATCCGTTCAATTGGGATATACCTCTTCTTTTTCACAAATAGCCCGTACTCGATCCTTAGCTCTCCTTCTTCAAGCCGGTAGGTGAAACGAAGCCACTTAATAATTCCGAAAACCAGAACGATGACAAGGACAAGAAGCATCGATAGAAGGGGCAAGTAATCCCAAAATCCACTCTTCTCCCCCCGATTGTTTATGACAAACAAAAATACAAATGGAACAATCAAATCTTTCAGTTGTTTAACAAAACTCGCCACAGCCGATATTGGGTGAAGCCTTTTATGTTCAGACATCATCTTCCGCCACCCTCGCCAGCTGCGATATCGAATTCCTCAGTTCATCCGCTTCTTCCATGTCCAAAGCTGGGATCTCGTGGACGTTTGCTGCAGTGGAGATGGTAATCGTCGATAGTCCGTATCTTTTTAAGATCGGTCCCTGTACTGTATCAACATGCTGGACTCTCACCATCGGCACCAGCGTACGTTTCACGATCAGGATTCCCCTCTGCAGTTCGATTTCCTGTTCCCTCACTTCATACCTCCACCTTTTCCACTTGATGGTCGGAAGTAAAAACACGAACAAATATGTAAAAAAGATGAATACACCTATAGATATTACGGTCACCCAATGGGACCAATCAAATATAAACGTCAAAACAATGGCTCCGACTGCCAAGGAGGCCACAACCAACGACTCCAACACTCCATATATCTTCCATACTCTCAAAGCCATTGGTGATATTCTCTTTTGCGGTTCCCCAATCATACAAATCCCCCTCTCTCTTTTACTAAATCTTACAGTAAATATACGTTTCGGAACAGAGATGGTTTCAGAATGTGGGGAGAATAAAATTTCATGATATCTACTTCACTATAAAGGAACTTTTATCGACCCATTCAATTCCTTCCTTTCCTTGCAGATCTTCAACCAGTCTAAACAACGCATCATCTTTTTTCTTGGCTTCGATCATACAATCGATTTCATCGACCGAGCCTTTCATTCCGTGTAAAAAGTCGAGGAACATCCGGGGATCGATGAAATCAGCATGAGCTTTATACTCTTCCATGGACCGGGGGCTGGATATATGCATCTTCACCGGCAAAGGAGACTGACTCCATGTCCCGACCACTCTATCCCAATCCAGCAGCCAGTCTCTTTCGTTATAGGCTAGATGGTGATGATAATCAAATACAAGAGGAATGCCGAGTTTCTCGCACAAATAAAGGGCATCCGCCGCGCTGAACACCGTATCATCATTCTCAAGGATGATCATCTGCTGAAGAGAAACCGGGGTCAGCCCCCAATTATGAATAAATTGCTCAAGCGCCTTTTCCTTATCTTCATATGCCCCACCCACATGAAGAACACAGCGGTGGGTCGGATCGGTTCCCATCCCCTTTAACAAAGCTTCGTGCATCTTCAACGTCTTCAACGTATTTTTCATCACATCTACATCACTGGAATTCAACAGAACAAAGTGATCAGGATGAAACCCCACTCTCATTGGATGAAGCTTCAGGTACTCTTCAATCTCTCCTAGCTCTTCCTTTAACGGAGAAATGAAATCCCATCCCTTCAATTCTGGATGATTGGCAAGGGGAATCAGTTTTGAACTAAACCGGAAGAAATGGATTTCATTCATGACATTATGCTTTAACAGCCTGAGGCAATTTTGTAAATTGGAGCGGGCAATCCGTTCTAATTTATGAATCGCTGCCTCCCGATCCTTTATGCCAGCGAATTGCTTATAAGTCATCGTTTGGGAAGGCGAAGCATTTTGAAGATTCATGCTCATGGCTACATAGCCGAGTTTTACGAGTGTCATGGACGTCGGACTCCTTTTTGGAGTTAGTATGTGCTTTAGATGTGGAATTATCTCGGGGGTTTTGAATAGGTGACAGATTTTGTTTCTCCGCAGGTTTTGAGATGAAAGGATTTCAATATTTTGTAGGCTGTGTTTCTTGATTGCAGATGGAGAAAATTTCTAAGTTCACTATTGGTTAGGTGGTTGTTTAGGAGTGAGAAATATTCGTGGATAGCTGTGATGTGTGCAGTCTTAGAAGAGTGGCGGCACTTAGGGCAGGACCAGGATGCACTGACTCGGATCATGGGGATGTGCTGGCAGTTTTCGCAGCGTATACCGGTGAGGATGTCACCTTTTGTAAGGGAGTAGGCTTTTAGGATATCAATTTCCGGATCCTCATGTTTTTTTATTATGAGCCTTTTCATTTTTAGAAGTTCTTTATATGTCACGGTTGAGATTGGATGTTTTTCATTCAATTCTTTGATCTTATCGATGATATTTTGAGCATGTATTATTTGTTTGTACGGATCGTCCGGCGCGGGGGATACAGTGTAATTCAGGGTGGTTGACGGGTTGCTGAATACGACGAGATGTTTGATTGGAGGATGCTTTACTCTGTGGGTACTGAACCATTTTTGGAGTAATAATTTATATCTTAGGACTTGGGATACCGGGTCCACAAACCCTTCTGTCACTCCTTTATGAGTCCGGGTAAGCTGTTTGATGAAAGGATCGATGGTTACGATTCCCGATATGTTTTTTACTTCGATGATTAAAATATAGAATGGGGTGAGGATGAGAAAGTCCATTTGAAAATGGTTTGAGAGGATGGGGAGTCTTACATTGTAGAAGATCTTGTATCTTTTATCTTTGAGAAAAGTGAGATGGTAGTAAATAGTGGATTCTCCGTTGTAGCCTGCTCTTCTTTTTCTTAAATCCTTTTGTATGAGGGGGACTTTTAGATGATGTTGGACGATCCGGCCCGATAATGCCTCTGTTTTTTCAAGAATTAGCGGGATTGTTAGCTCTTTACAGATCAATTGATCACTCTCCTTATTGGGTATGGGTATTTAGTTCGCCACAGGTTGGGAAACTCCTTCTTTCGGATTGGAAATATTAACATATTAATATTGATTGCGTCATTTCGGGGTCTGATTGCGTCATTTTTCGGATAATTGCGTCGTTTTTTAATTTATTGCGTCATTTCAGGTGGTAATTGCGTATTTTTACATAAATTGGAACAAATCACTCTCCGTCGATCACTACCCCCACTTCCAACAACCCCCCCCAACAAAAAAACACGACAACCCCTAAAGGTCGTCGTGTCCTATTATCTAATCAAGAATTGTTATAAGATTTACGCTTGCTTGAAGATTGTGGTCTGCCGCCGCCAGTACGGTTGCGGTCTCCGCCACGGCTTCCGCCTCCGCGATTTCCACCGCCGCTGCGTGAAGAAGATCCACCGCGACTTCCGCTGCGAGCTCCACCTTTGTATCCACCGCCGCGATTTCCGCCGCCACGATTTCCGCCGCCTCTTGATGGTAATGGGCGTTCTTCCGTGATTTCTACAGGAGTAGTATCCGGCTCTTTGGTCAATACACGAATCGCTGCAGCTACTGCTTGCACAGGATCGTGATCTCCAAGGAATTCTTCTGCTAATTGATAGTAATCTTTAAGATCGCTTTCCTTCGCAGCTTCAACCAGCTTCTCAAGTGCCATGCGTTGCTGACCTTCAAGTGCTTCGTTTAAGCTAGGCGGCTTAAGGGCCGTCATTTTCTTCTTCGTTGTTTGTTCAACGATCTTCAGGTAACCCATTTCTCTTGGTGTAACAAAAGTGATGGACATACCTTTCTTCCCTGCACGACCTGTACGTCCGATACGGTGAACGTAGCTTTCAGGGTCTTGAGGAATATCAAAATTGTAAACATGCGTTACGCCTGAGATATCTAATCCACGGGCAGCAACGTCTGTTGCGATCAGGATATCGATGCGTCCTTCTTTGAACTTCTTAAGGACCGTCATACGACGGGCTTGAGAAAGATCTCCGTGAATACCTTCTGCAAGGTAGCCGCGGATGCTAAGAGCACGCGCTAATTCGTCTACTCTGCGTTTTGTACGACCGAATACAATCGCAAGTTCCGGTGATTGTACGTCGATTAAACGTGAAAGTGTATCGAATTTTTCTTTTTCGCTGACTTTAGTGAAGTATTGTTCGATATTTGATACCGTTACTTCTTTTGATTTCACCTTGATGACTTCCGGCTCTGTCATGAAACGGTTCGCAATGCGGCGGATCGGATCCGGCATTGTGGCAGAGAATAGAAGTGTTTGTCTTGTACTTGGTACAGTCTCAAGGATGCTTTCGATGTCTTCGATGAAGCCCATGTTCAGCATTTCGTCTGCTTCGTCAAGTACTAATGTTTCAACATTTTCAAGGTTGAGTGTTTTACGTTTGATATGGTCAAGTAGACGACCTGGTGTACCAACGATGATATGAGGGTTCTTTTTCATCGCGCGGATTTGACGCTGGATGTCCTGACCTCCATATACGGATAATACGCGGGCACGCTTGTCAGCTCCGATACGGTATAACTCTTCAGAAACCTGGATTGCAAGTTCACGGGTTGGCGCAATGATAAGAGCCTGGACTTTAGGGTTCTTGACATCGATCTTCTCGATCATCGGAATACCGAATGCTGTCGTTTTCCCTGTTCCTGTTTGTGCCTGGCCGATGATATCCTTACCTTCTAAACCGACTGGAATCGTACTTGCCTGAATTGGTGTTGCTTCTTCAAAGCCCATACGTTTGATTGATTTCAACGTAGATGCGCTTAAGTTTAAATCTGCAAACTTAGTCAATGTTACATTCTCCTTTAATTTACATCTTTTATAACTAATCAATATCTGATTATATTTTTAGGTCGGAACGAAATCTTACCCACCGAAAGACTTCGGTATCTAATCTAAAACCGTCTATATGAGATGTTTAGTTTTATGTTTGGTACAAAAAAATACACCCTTCAAAATAGAAGAGCTAGCACGTCCAACAAATTAAGAACTATGTTGTAGTTATGTTACCACTTCTAGAAATGAATTTCAATCTAATGTCAAATAGTCAATCTATTCAATTTGAAGGAATTGGTAGATCTTATCAAAAAGTTCGTGCTTATCTTGGCTGTGACATATCAAGTGTTTGGCTTCAGGGGAATAAAATAGGTTTTTCTTCTTTGAGGAAATAGTCTCATATATATATTTCGCAGCTTTAGGGGGGACTATTCCATCATTATTTCCTTGGGCGATAAAGGTTGGGATGTTTACCTCCCGAAGGAGCGGACGAGCAATACGGACGACTTTCCTGAATTCGTATGTGGACAGGATCGGGGTTTTGGTCACTTTGAATCTGTACCGTTTGTACAGCTCGTTTTCCAGTATATTCCCCTTCATTCCTTCTTTGATCAAATTTCCAATATCTTTCAGTAACTGCTTGGCATTTATATAGTAGGCCGCCGCACTTAACAGGACGAGCTTATCTACATCATATTTGACCGAAAGATACGAGGCAATCAATCCGCCCATTGAGAATCCGATTACGTACACTTCGTCACATGTGTCCAAGAGGGTTTTCAGCTCGGACTCGGCATGTTCGATCCACTCGATATGCTTAATCCCTTTCAGTTCGAGGGTTTCCCCATGACCCGGAAGAGTCGGCACGACGATTTTCCAATCGGTTCTGTCCTGGAGGAATTCAGCCAGGGGTTCCACTTCAAACGGACTCCCTGTGAAGCCATGGATTAATAAACAACCGATCATGTTATCCCCTCTTACTTATTAAAAGGTAGGGAGCGAGCCACTCTCCCAGCTTAAGCTCATTTTGCTCATTTCTATGAAGGTTTAAACTTATGCCTTTAATCCTTCAATGATTTCTTCCAGTTTCATTCCTCTGGAAGCCTTAAACAGAATCAATTCATCCCCTTTGATTAAGGAAGACAGTTCATTTGTCAGACTCTCTTTATCCGTAAAAGAGTGAACGCGCTCTTCAGGGAAATTCTCGAGTGCCCCTTTTGCGATGAACGTTCCAAGCTGTCCAAACGCAAACACCTGCTGGACCTTTTCCTGATCGATCAAGCGTCCGATTTCTTGATGGAATTCTTCTTCGTCATCTCCAAGTTCGAGCATATCACCCAGGACGAGGATTTTTGTACGGAATCCTTCGAGCTCTGATACAAGTCCGATGGCCGCTTTCATGGAAGTGGGGCTCGCATTATAGGCATCGTTGATGATGCTTTCGCCTTTCTTCCCTTCCACCATTTCCATCCTCATCTGAGTCAGCTTCAATGATTGAAGGCCTTCTTTCATCTCCTCTACGCTCAGTCCGAAATGACGGGCGATCAGGATACCGGCCAGGGCGTTATGGATATTATGCTGACCCAAGACAGGCAGGAAGAACGTATCGCCTTCAGCGACAGAAGTTTCAAAATAACTTCCTTGATTGTTCATTTCGATCTTTGTCGGGTAGATATTATTGGCTTCGCTTCTGCCGAATGTCTCCATATGCTTCAGGTCGAGTCCCTTCACACCATCCTGCAGGAGAGGCTCATCTCCGTAGTAGGCAAACAGACCATCCGGCTTCAGACCCTTTACAATTTCGAGCTTAGCTTTGGCGATACCTTCCCGTGAACCAAGATCCTGAAGATGGGATTCCCCGATGTTCGTGATGATGGCAGCATCAGGCTGAGAAATGTTAGATAGGAGTTCGATCTCACCAAATCCGCTCATCCCCATTTCAAGCACAGCCACTTCCGAATCCTGGGGCAGGGAAAGGATCGTTAACGGAAGGCCGATATGGTTATTATAATTCCCCTGTGTTTTATGCACACGGTACTTTACAGATAATAGATTGGCCACAATATCCTTGGTGGTTGTTTTCCCATTGCTTCCTGTAATACCGATTACCTTTAGATCCAGCTCATGGCGATACTTGTTCGCTAAAGCCTGAAGGGCAAGGAGTGGATCTTCCACCACGATCACAGGTATGTCCTCAGGGGGATTAGGGACATTCACATCCCATAGTGCTGCAGAGGCTCCATTTTCAATCGCCTGGCGGGCAAACTGGTGACCGTCCACATTCTCCCCCTTAAAAGGAACAAACAAATTGCCGTCTTCAATTTTTCTTGTATCGATGGAAACACCTTTTACGACCACTGAATCAAATGCAGAAAGGTCATTTTTCACATCAAGCATGGTACATATCTCTCTAATCGTCTTCTCGAACATTCGTTTTCTCCTTTTACTCATTATTCATCAAAACAGACCAGGGACTCACCTCTAGATGTGGTCAGTCCCAAGTTGTTTACATCGTATGTTTAATCGTTTGTTTGTCTTGATAGCGTTCCAAGCCAAGCTCCACGAGTTTCCCGATCAGGGTAGGATAATCAACGCCAGTGTGCTTCCAGAGAAGCGGGAACATACTGTACGGTGTGAAACCTGGCATCGTGTTCACTTCGTTCATGTAAATCCGGCCGTCTTCCGTCAAGAAGAAGTCTGCACGTACAAGTCCTGAACAATCAAGGGCTTTGTATGACTGAATGGCAATTTCCTTCATTTCATTGTAGATGCCGCCTTCTACTTCTGCAGGGATGATGAGGGCCGTATCCCCATCTTCATATTTGGCTTTATAATCGTAGAAATCTTTCTTAGGTACGATCTCACCTGCCACGGAGCATTCCGGCTGATCGTTGCCAAGGACGCCAAGCTCGATTTCCCGGGCCTTCACGCCTTCCTCAATGATGATCTTACGGTCGAATTGGAACGCTTCTGAGAAGGCAGCCGCTAATTCCTCACGGGACGTACACTTGCTGATCCCGACAGATGAGCCTAAGTTGGCAGGTTTCACGAAGCATGGATAACCAATCTCTTCTTCTACCTGTTTATAGGCAGATTCCGGGTTCCCCTTCCACGTACTGCGGATGAACCACGTGTAGTTGACTTGAGGAATGCCAGCCTGCGCAAATAGATTCTTCATGATGACTTTATCCATTCCGGCAGATGAAGCAAGGACCCCGTTCCCTACGTATGGAAGATTCAACAGCTCAAGCATGCCTTGAACCGTACCGTCTTCACCATTCGGTCCGTGAAGTAATGGGAAGATCATGTCATATCCTTCAGACTCAGAAGGAGCGATGGACGTACTCAACGCATTGGGAGCGATCTCTTCACCGTGCTTAAACTGCAATGCTTTTACATCTTCAACAGGGGCATTCAATTGTGGTCCTTTAATCCAATTACCTTCCATCGAAATAAAGATAGGGTGGATTTCATATTTATTTAAGTCCAGGGCACCGATCACGGCCTTGGCTGTTTGCAAGGAAACATTATGTTCAGCGGATTTACCACCGTACAGTAAGCACAACTTCGTTTTCATGTATTTCGTTACCTCCAATATTCACAATAGATGTTTCTATTTTATCACTTTCACCGGAAAGGGAAAGAATGATTCCTTTGGAAAATAAAAATTACCACATTTGTCTTGATTCAAATGGCATTCAGATCATGCCCCATTATATATGTATGCAAACGAAAACCAGTCCGGCGACAGTTCTTTCAATTATTATTCAGAATAAACTTAAGATTTCGCCTATTTTAAAAGCTATTAAGTTATCACTCTATTAGGTGTATAATCCTCGTATTAAAAACATTTGTACTTTCGAGGAGGACACCCAGATGAGAAAGTTCGGTTTACTGCCTAAGATCCTTTTAGGTATTGCGTTAGGTATTGTCATTGGAGCATATGCACCAGAATGGTTTGTCAAAATCTTTGCTACATTCAATGGACTATTCGGTAATTTCCTTGGATTTGCGATTCCATTGATCATCATCGGCTTCATCGCTCCGGGGATTGGCTCCATGGGTAAAGGGGCAGGAAAACTTCTCGGATTGACCACTGCCCTTGCGTATGGTTCCACCGTGTTAGCCGGTTTACTCGCCTTTACGGTTGCAAAGTCTATTTACCCAACTTTACTCGCGAATCAAACGTCCCAATCATTTGAAAATCCAGAAGAAGCTCTTCTCAAAGGGTTCTTCACAGTGGACATGCCTCCGATCATGGGTGTGATGTCGGCACTTCTCATCGCGTTCACCATTGGACTGGGAATGGCCGCCATTAAAGGGGATACCCTTCAAAAAGGGATGGATGAATTCAGAAACATCGTGGAACTCGTCATTGAAAAGATCATCATTCCACTTTTACCGATTCATATCCTTGGGATTTTTGCCAATATGACACAAGGTGGACAAGTGAGTGCCATCATGTCTGTATTCGCGAAAGTATTTATCATGATCATTCTTTTACATCTTGTCTTTTTAGTCGTTCAATATACAGCCGCCGGTACACTGAGAAAGCAAAATCCACTTTCCATGATGAAAGGGATGCTCCCTGCTTATTTCACGGCACTTGGAACACAGTCATCGGCGTCAACGATTCCCGTCACCCTTGAACGTTCCAAGAAAATCGGTTCAAGAGAACGGATTGCAGACTTCTCTGTCCCGCTTCTTGCCACCATTCATTTATCAGGCAGCACCATCACACTCGTCAGCTGCGCCATGGCCGTCATGTTCATCCAGGGTGAAGCACTGCAATTCACTCAGCTGTTCCCGTTCATTTTGATGCTCGGCATCACGATGATTGCAGCACCTGGTGTGCCCGGGGGAGCCGTCATGGCAGCCCTTGGATTACTTGAAACGATGCTTGGATTCGGTCCGACTATGACGTCTCTCATGATTGCCCTTTACCTTGCACAGGACAGCTTCGGAACTGCCTGCAACGTAACAGGAGACGGTGCCATCACATCCATCGTCGACAAACTGACCCAAAAGAAAAAAGCACGGGTCTCCTCAATCAAAGCAAGCTAACCAAACAGAGGTCCGTCCCTCACTTCAGAGGGACGGACCTCTGTTTTTCATCGTCTATTCTGATTATTTCGTATATTTTCTGTATAATGGAATTAGTAACACAATAAAGGAGTGCTCATAAATTGAAATTTACCGGTCAGCGTGTAACACTTAGAAAAATAGAAGAGAGAGACCTTCCCCGTCTTTGGGACTATATTTACGGAGATCCTTCCCCCGAGTGGAAAAAATGGGACGCCCCTTATTTTAAACATACGTACGTCCCCTTTGAGGAGTATATGGAATCATCCATCAGAAATAAAAGTCGCAGCGATGAGTTCCAACGGGTCATCGAGGTCGATGGTACCATCATCGGAACCGTCGGATACTATTGGGATTACGAGCCCACCAGGTGGCTTGAAGCGGGAATCGTCATTTACGATCCTGCATACTGGAATGGTGGATACGGAACCGAAGCCTTATCCCTATGGGTCGATCACCTCTTTACGACGAAGGAAATCGGACGGGTCGGCATCACGACGTGGTCAGGGAATGAACGGATGATGAAGGCCGCAGAGAAAATCGGGATGCAGCTTGAAGGACGGATGAGAAAATGCCGTTACTACAATGGTGTTTATTATGACTCCATCCGCATGGGCATGATCAGGGAAGAATGGGAAGAAAAGCGCTCTCTCTAAGAAGGAGTCCCACTATGAAAACAATCATCTTAGTCGGTGGCGGACACAGCCACCTCCACTGCATAAAAAAGAGTCAACATCAAGAGGAAAACGTGAAATGGGTCCTCATTTCCCCTTCCCGTTATCAATATTATTCCGGAATGTTCTCCGGGTACACGGAAGGTATCTATTCATTGGAAGAAACCCGGATTGATTTAGAGAACTTGTGTAGAGATTCGGGCTGTGACTTTGTCGAAAGTACCGTTCTCTCCATCGATCCCGATCAGCAGCATCTGTTAACAGACAAAGGGGAGATCTTCACCTACGACTTTGTTTCATTCGACATCGGCTCCCGTAATGATTCAATGGAGATCAAAGGCTTACATACACACAACCTGCCCATCAAACCAAATTACCGATTCCCCGAGCAAATCGGGAAACTGCAGAACAGCAGAAAAACCATTTTTATCGGGGGTGGTGCAGCAAGTATTGAAATGGCATTATCACTGAAAGCATGGAAGAGGGACAAAGGATTCGACAATCATGCTGTTACTGTCGTCCACTCCTCCCCCCTATTAGAGAAAGCGGGTATCTTTTCGTCTAAAAAAATGTCGGATATCGCCCTTACAAAAGGCATTGACCTGCATAAAGGGCGTGTGACGAAAGTGGAGGGGTCCCAACTGTACACTGATCAAGGAGAGATCCTCGATTATGAAGAAGTGATTTTCTTAGGCGGACCTAAAGCACCTCCCCTATTCGGGAGCAGTGTATTGCCGACAGATGAACAAGGATATCTTCTCGTGAACAGCTACCTTCAATCAGTGGAATACCCAAACGTGTTCGGTACCGGTGATTGCGCTACCTTACAAGACTTTCCCGACGTCCCTAAAAACGGCGTAACAGCCGTCAGACAAGGGCCAGTCCTATGGGAAAACCTGAACGGCGCCGCAGCCAATGGAAAAATCATTCCCTTTGAGCCCCAGAAGCGATATCTCGCCATCATGTCTATCGGGGATAAACGAGGCCTCTTAACCTACGGATCCTTTTCATTGGTCAGCGGCTGGGCGTGGCGGTTGAAGAATTGGATCGATCGGCGGTTTATAGGGAAATATGGAGAGTGAGAGCGGCTTACCCAACAAAAAAACACGACCGCCTCCCAGCAGTCGCGCTCTATACACTTTATCTGAACAATTCCACATACTTCTTACTAATCACCGGCAATACCCCGTCGAACAGCTTCTCTCTCCAGTACAGGTCCGCTGCCTGCTGGACGGCTGCTGCGTGATTCGGATAAGGATAGACCATGTTGGAAAGGGCACCGATCTTGCTTCCTTTTTCCATTGCGAACACGACCGGCTGCATCCAGTCGCCTGCACCCGCGCCGACTGCGTGGGCACCGAGAATCTTGCCTTTCGGGTCTGTGATGATTTTGACGAGCCCCTCGGTCCGATGATCTGCCACGAACCTGTCGACCTCGTCTAATGTTTTCTTATAGACCTTGTATTCCAACCCTTTTTCCACCGCTTCTTCCTCCGTCAAACCGATATGAAAGATTTCCGGTGTCGTATAGGTTGTCCAGGGCAGCTTGTTATAGGAAACATTTCGTTTCAATCCGAAGACGGCGTTCTGGACCACGAGCTTCCCTTCCATTCCGGCACCATGGGTAAATGGATAGCGGCCGTTCACATCTCCTATGGCGAAAATATGAGCATGATTCGTTCTTAATTCGTCATTCACTTTGATGAATCCCCGGTCGTCGGTCTCCACCCCGGCAGCGGAAAGATTCAAGAATTCTGTCCCCGGCTTGCGACCTGTAGCAAGGAATAAAAGGTCCCCCTCAACCGACTGCTCCGCTCCATCTTTCACGTAATGAACCACTTTCTGTCCATCACTCTCCGTCACACGTTTGATTTCCGCTCCATATACAAACTGAATATCCTTTTCCAATAACCCGGTGGCCACTTCCTGGATTTCCTTATCTTCTTTCACCAGGATTTCATCATGCTGTTCCAGGACAATGGCTTCTGAGCCTAAATGGGAGAAGGCCTGTGCCAGTTCAAGACCGATGGGGCCTCCGCCGATGAACACAACTCGACTCGGTAACTCATTGACTTCGAATACTGTTTCATTCGTATGATATTCAACATCTAGAAGGCCATCGATTTCCGGGATAAGGGGACTTGATCCTGTCGCCACAACCACCCTCTTCCCGGAGATCCGGTCCTCTTTCTCCACCAAAATGGTATGGGGATCCAGGAACTCGGCTGCTCCGAAATAAATATCGACCCCCAGCTCCAGGAAGCGCTCGGGATCATCGTGCTGTTGGATGTGAGAAATGGCTCCTTTGACCCGTTCTCTTACCTTCTTCATATCGACAGAGCCTTTGGTTTCGAATCCGTAATCCCCAGCGGCACGTATGGTCGCCACTTCCCTTGCCGATTGGATGAACGCCTTGGACGGGACACAGCCAAAGTGAAGGCAATCCCCGCCCAGAAGGCCGCTTTTCTCAACAAGTGCCACTTTGGCACCCAGTGAAGCAGCCCCCGAGGCGACGGTCAATCCGCCGGCCCCTCCTCCTATGACAATTAAATCGTATTGTTCCATCTGAATCTCTCCTTATGAAAGTAATCGTTTCGCTTCCAGAAATCGTTGGATACCCGTGTATAACTCCACTGCCAAAAACAGTAGTGTGGTCCACAAGACAATGGATGGAAAGATCATCATGAGGCTGAACAGGATGAACCCTTCCGTTCTTTCAGCCAGTCCCGCCTGATAATAGAAGGACTTCATCCCCTGTTTCTCTGATACAGCTCCCACAGTCAGGAAAATGGTCATGGAAATGATGATGGAGACACTGAGTAAAAGGAGGGCCCACATGATATCAGGATGCAGGAAAGCAACCCCGAGGATGACACTGATTTCAACGATCCGATCAAACGTGACATCCATGACGGTGCCAAAGGGAGATGGTTTCGTCAGACGGGCCATGGTGCCATCCACGGCATCCAGGAATCCCGACAGCCATAATAAAAGGACGGCCATGACCGGGAAGCCCAGGTAATAGACCAGACCTGTCACAGAACCTATGATGAAGGCGGTGACCGTCACTTGATTGGCCGTTAATCCTTTGCTCAGGAACAGACGCGCCGTTCCCTCTATACTTGGCTGCACCCACTTGCGGGCATGCGTGTCTAACATGTACTTCCCATCCTTTACTTATCTTCTTTGCCTGATAATCCAAGCCATGCTTTCATCTTCTTCTTAAAAATGAGGGGTACGATGATCATGGCCAAGAAAAACGCAATCGCAATATATAAATTCGTCCGATCTTCTCCTACCAAGCTTGACCCCAGAAAGACATAGCCAAACGTTCCCGGTAAAATGCCGATGGCTGTGGCGAGAATGAATGGAAGGTATCTCACTTTCCCCATACCGGCCAGGTAACTGATCAAATCAAAATTCAAGAACGGCACCAGACGCAATACCAGGACATAGATAAAGCCGCTCTCCTCCATTTTTTCCCGTATCTTCACCATACGGGGTGATGGTCTTTTTAAGAGTTTCGCCCCCAGGAAGCTTGCTGCATAATAGGCAACCGTCGCACCACCCAGTGCCCCCAGTACAATATAAAAAAATCCTTCCATCGCACCGAAAGCAAGGCCTGCCGAGAACGATAGGATGGAAGCAGGGAAAAGGATCAATGGGCGGACCGTATAGACAACAATAAAAACAATCGGGGCCCAAATGCCGAATGACACAATCCAATCCCTGATATCATGGGGCTTTATATAAAAGAAATGACGGCTGAGCCACATGAGGAACAGTAATATCGCGATGAATAGAAAGATCTTGCCGATTTCCTTCTTCTTCAATGTTCTTCCCTCCTATTCCTCCTTCTGAAACGTTTGAATGTTCTCTTCCCCAGCATATAGCCAAACCGTCCCGTGGGAGGATTCCCGATCAAGGGGTAGATAGAGTTTCTGTTTCAATTCTTCCACCCATATTTCATAAATGTTCGTTCCTGCTACAAACAGCTTTTGCTGAACCGTGCCCTTCCAATTAGGGTAAGGCAGATCCTGTCCAGAATAGCTTATGGACAGATGGGAAGCATGAATGAATTGTCTGGGAGTCAGTATGAGTCCGTCACTCATGAAAGAAGCGACGAAGGAGAAGCCCGGGCGGTAATAGATTTCCTCCGGTGTCCCGACCTGCAGGAATCGGCCCTTGTGTAACACCGCCACCCGGTCTCCCACCTCATAAGCTTCATCACGGTCATGGGTGACGAACAAGACTGTGGTTCCTTCTTCTTTAAATACGTTCAAAACCCACTGCCTCAACTCTCTCCTCAGTTGCAGATCGAGACTGCTGAAAGGTTCGTCCAAAAGTAACAGCTTCGGTTTCAGAATGAGGGAGCGGATAAGGGAAACCCGTTGCTGCTGGCCACCCGAAAGCTCAGAGGGGTAATGATACATGACTTCACCTAAACCGACTCTTTGAATATAATCTTTCGCATTCTTTTTATTTTCACGTTTCTTTTCCCCTCTCCGTTCCAGACCGTACATGACGTTTTCAAGAACATTCATATGAGGGAACAACAAAGGCTGCTGAAAGACCATTCCAATCGGTCGGTTCTGTGGTTTGGCTGAAGAAATATCGTTACCATCTATTAATACCTTTCCCTTTGTAGCAGATTCTAAGCCTGCGAGAATCCGCAAAAAGGTTGATTTTCCTGAACCCGATGCTCCCACCAATGAGAGGATTTCCCCTTTTTTCAAGGAGAAGGTTATATCATTTAATATCTCTTTCTCTTTAAAGGTTTTGGACACTCCCTGGATATCTATGAATGGACTCACTTCCTCTTCCTCCCTCTTAGATTCTGGTAAGGGAGTAAGAATGTCATACACCCCTCAAGTATGGTGTATAAGATGATGGGAATAAGGGCGAACACGATGGAGAATGCCGCCATCACCGCTTCATCTGCCGTATCGGTAAATGGGTAGTAGACCATTGCAAGGGTTACGACGTTCCCCCCGCCTATGATCGCCGTCAACACGTATTGACTTAAAGAGATGACAATCGTCAGGAACAATACACTGCGTATGCTTGGAAGGAGCAAAGGCAATTCGATATGATATAAGCGCTTGATGGCACTCCCTCCCAGGATGGTTGATTGTTCGAGTAATTTCGAGCCGATCCGCTCATAACCCGTTTTAAACATTTTAATGCTGTAAGGAATCGTCGGCACCAAATGAACGAGGGCGACCCCAAGCCAGTGATCGGCGAGACCATAACGTATGAAGGTAATATGAAGTCCGATGGCAACGACTAAAACAGGAAGAAACAGAGGCAGCATCATGAGCGCTTCCATCAACGCTTTCCCCCTGAAAGAAGAAAAGGAAAACACTTTTCCCGCTGTGATGCCGATCAGTAGATTGAGGCCCAACACGACTACTGCAATCCATACCGACACCCATACTGAATTCAGAAACTCTCCTTCATTCATCAAGAGTTCCCACGCCCTTACGCTTGGTTTGCCTAGAGTAGGACTCCCCCATGCCCCTACACCGTACAAGCTTTTATATACTAAGAAGAAAACGGGGAAGACAAAAAGGATAAAGGATATGCTGTAAAATACCGTTTTTTTCATCATGACACCCCTAATTCCCAATCCCTCTAGTGATGTGCAGCCGTTTCTTGTTGGTGATATAGAGAACGAGCCACATGAAGATCCCGATGCCCAGTCCGGTCAATACAAGGGAGGCAAACGCTAATGGACGGTCACTCCAGTTACCGCTATAAAACCAGTCGTATGCAAGGATCGCGAGCATTTGTGGAGACGTTACCCCCAACAACCTCGGAACTTCAAAGCTGGTAAAGATAAAGGCAAAAAGAATCGCCCCTGTTTCGATGAGGACAGGATAGATAAAGGGCCATTCTGCCACTCTGAACGTTTGATAGGAGCCCGCTCCCAATAACGAAGCGACCTCTTTATACCCTTTGGATAGGGTGGCATATACGGGTAACAGCATCAGGGTCACAAAGGGAACTTCTTTCCACACATACGTCAACATGATCCCGACTCCATACCGGTCCTGTACCAATATGGGGAATTGACTGCGGTCGTCAATCCAGCCGATGATACCGGCAATATGTGAGAAAAACCCGCTCTGATTAAAGAGTAAGTAGACGAGATACGCCCATACAAAATGGGGGACGAGCATCGGGATCCACACCAGCAGTTTATGCCGGGTTTCCTTTAACAATGGAAAGAAAGCCTTGACGATACCCAATCCAATAAAAAGGGACAGGATCGTTGAAACCACAGTAACCGTCAGGCTGAACAGGACAGATGTGATAAAACGATCTTGTTCATATAATTCCCGATAGTACTCGAATGTAAAGACTCCCCCGCCCCTTACACTTTCCAACATCGCAAGGACGATCCCGAGTCCCGGAATCAGGAGGAAAAAGAGGAAGCCCGGCAAGAGGAGAAGTGCGTTATTGGCTGGCAACTTCACGGATCCAGTTCTCCTTCAACCATTCAACGTAGGCAGCATCAAGCTCACCCTTGAAGTTTTCTTCAAGCTTCGAGGCTTCCAAGACACTTTCACCACGATCGATTTCCATGAACTTCTTCCTCCACTCCTCATCAAGCTTGTCATAGGAAATGGGCGAACTCTCCCCCCAATAATCCGGCTTGAGTTTCTCATACTGCGCTTCCGGTGACAGAAACTCATTAATGGCCACCAGGGCACCCTCTTTATTGGGACTATTGAAAGGAATGGACAGGAAATGAGTATTCCCAATCGATCCAATGTCACTCAATATGAATGACTTCGTGCTTGCCGGAAACACGCCATCCTTGATCAAATGTTCCGCCCTTGCTTCGTTATATCCCATCGTCATCCATACCTCTTCCTGACTGTACAGCTTATCAAGATCCGTCAAAGTGGATGGATACGTCTCCCCTTTTCGCCACAGGTAAGGCTTCAGGGTGTTTAATTCGTCCCATACTTCCCCTCCAATCTCTTCCGACATTTTTTCATCAAACCCGTCCCGGGCCAGATTCGAATCCGATTTGGCATAGAGGAGATGTCTTAGAAATGCATTCCCGGTGAAATCACTTGGGTTTGGATAGGTGAATTTCCCGGGATTCTCTTTCATGAATGTTTTCAAATCTTCAAAGGTAGCCGGGGGGCTTTTCACTTTTTCACTATTATAGAAAAAAACGAATTGAACTTTTCCCCAAGGGGCTTCGAACCCTTCTGTTTCCGTTCCGAAGTCATATTGAAACGCGTCACTGTCCGTATCATAGTATTGGTTGTAGTTAGGCAGTTTGTCAGTAAAAGAACCAGCCAACAGATCTTGCTCTTTCGCATTTTTAAAATTTTCACCGTTGACCCAGACGATGTCGATCGTCCCTTTTTCTTTTCCTGCCCGCTTCTCGGTTTGCAGCTTCTGCAGGATTTCCGGTGTGTCTAAAGGTACCCGGTTCAATTCGATATTGTTCTTTTCTTTTAACATGGGGGCCATGACCTCATCGATATATCGATTGATCCCGTCATCTCCTCCCCACATGAACATATTCACTTTGGTCCCTTCTGCTTTCGACGTGATCGTTCCCCACTCGTCATCAGGAATTTTCACAGTATCGTTTGCATTTGACGATCCACAAGCCGATACTAATAGTAAGAAAAATACGCTTACAATCGTTAACCCCATTCTCATCCATCATGCTCCTCTGCGCTTTTCTCTAATTATATAGTACTGAACCGTATAATATAAAAAAGGAATCTGCCTTGAATATGTAAATGAATGCCCGAATTGTGGGTGAAAGAAACTAGAAGAGCACATCCCCCATGCCTTCGTGCTCATATTCTCAGGAGGCTTGTAACTTTTTTCAGCAAACTCTGTCTAATACAGTAAGGAGGTGACTCTAGCGTGAAGCGATTCATGATGATGATAATCATTCTTATAGCGGGAATGGCCGGCTGTGGAACAGCTGATGAAAATGACAGCCAGCAGGTAAAAAAAGAGACCGAACAGGGAGCGGGTGAAGATATTTCTGTACAGAAAGGAATTGTCGCAGGCGAAATGGAACCTTCATTAACCAAGAAAGATGCCGATGGTCAAAGTGTGTATGTATATAGTGTAAAAAACCAAACTGAGCAGGAGAAAACATTTTCGTTCTCATCCGGCCAGACGATTGACTATGAACTTCGCAACGAAAAAGGCGAGGTCGTTTATAAAGATTCAAAGAATAAAATGTATACACAGGCATTACAGGAAATCACGGTGAAACAAGGAGAAGCGTTTTCTCGTGAAATTGTCCTCCCAAAGGTTGAAAGCGGCTCTTACACATTGACCGTCTGGATGACCGCCAAGGGGGATCAAGACTATAAAGCGACGGCTAAGGTAGTGGTAGAATAGGGACACAAAAAAGGATTAATCTCGGGCGGGGCACGGCGAGATTAATCCTTTTCTGTGTAAACGGGGATCGATTCACTGAGGGAGATGCGTTCAGGCGTCACGATGCAATATCTTCCGAAAAAACTGACACCATTTCTTGCTGCTTCTTCCATGACCCGGGCAAAATGGGGATCGATTTCAGGAGCGGAAGTAATTCCCCTGAGGTCTGTACGCTGGGCAATGAATAAGACCGCTGTTTGATAGCTTCCCTTCATCTGCAAATGTGTCAGTTCCTCTACATGCCTCGCTCCCCTTGCTGTGACGGCATCGGGAAATTTACCTATTCCGTCCTCGACCATCGTGACACTTTTAACTTCGAGTAGTAATTTTTCATCATTTTGTTTATGTGTGAGGAGGAAGTCAAAGCGTGAACCTCCCACCTTATATTCGGCTTTTTCCAGGCGCCAGCCCTTCAGCTCTTCCAGTACTTCCAACTGCAGGGCTTCCAGTATCAATCGGTTTGGATATTGAGTATTCAAGGAAACATACATATCGTTTACGGGATCATGGGTCATGACAGCCGACCACCTTGTTTTCCTTTTTGGATCCTTGGATTCCTGGAGCCAGATCGGCCCTCCGGGTACCAGCAAGTCCTTCAGCCTGCCCGGATCGGGTAAATGGACTTTTTCTTTTGAGCCTGAAGGAAGCTCACACTCCAGCACAAACCGATTGAGCCGTTCAAGAAAGACGGCTTGAACCAGGGTGTCATGGAATGAAATATCTGGGAAAATATCACGGTCCCTCATTTAAGTAAGGCGCTCCAGCTCTTCGTTTTACGGTCATATGATAGTAACCCGTTCGCCGGCAATTTACGGATCTGCTTATAATCCTCTGTCATTTCATCCATGTCATAATAATCACCGATCACCCATATAGGAATCTCGATCTTCCCTCTCGTTACTACTGCTTTTTCAAGGGAGATGACCATTCCTTCTTTTAACTTATCCTGAAAGGAATGAATGACTTCCTTTCCGATCACAGGGTAGGGTTTCTCCTTCTTCATACCGAAGAGGCCTTTCCCGCTCTTGACCGTACTGAGTTTGGATGAAAGGGTCGCTCCCAGCATATGATAGAAGTCCTCGAAGTCCCGGTAATAAACTTTATTGAACCAGCCGTCATCATGTGAAAGATAGGCGTAGCGATTATTCAACTTAGAATAGAATGGAGGATTTAACGGCTGTTTAATATGACCCATATAAAGGAGTTCTGCAATTTCCTGACCGTTCAATTCATCGACTCCGACCTCTTCTTCAAAGTCGATCCAGCAGAAGTCTCCGTAGCTCTGGACCCCGTCATCGATGATCTTCTTCATTTCGTCCTGTTCTACATATTCCATATGGGTATGTATATTGAAAGCACCATGCTCGTACTGATGCTTGATAAGAAGTAAGTTCTTTAAGGGTTTACGGGCATTCATTGCAAACTCGTTGAAATGGATTCCGTAAGAAACCACATAGTGGCGATCCGGATTCTTGTGAATATAGATGATATCTTTGACTTGGTTATTTGCCTTCAAGAACATTCCCTCCATCTGATTAACACGGTGCACAGTTCATAGTTTCTATTTTATCAAATATAGAACATACTTGTTCTTTTCTATTTCATTTCAAAATGATGACAAAAGTCGCAGGGAATTGTCGAAAATAGTCATATTTCAGTACTATGTGTGGAAGTTATGCTTCTATTTCCTGCTTTTTTTGGAATGTGTCGGTTGATTTCCGTTCCAGGTGCTCGCTTTCCGCCGGGCTAAAACATGTAATAAATGGAATATCCCCTCTCTATTTTCCCCGTAATCCCTTCTGCCATCAACATTCCCAGTGAATATAAATACTCACCTGTTTCAAATACCTGTCATGTCCCGACAGAAGTTCTGGAATTTCTCGGGTCATGAGTAGAAATTTCCTTTCATTTCTATTAGACTAGGAATGTGAAATCTTTAGAAATTCAGGTGAATAGATTATGGAAACTCGCCAGCGATTTGCTGATAAGATCGATTGGGGTCTTCTCTTTTTATTGATGCTGTTCTTTATTGTAAGTGCAATGGGAATCAGCAGTGCCCAGACCTCAGGGCAATATGGGACAAACTTTGTGATTAGACAGGCTTTTTGGTATGTAGTGGGCGGTATCATTATCGGCGCTGCGTTATTTCTCGACTCAGATCAGTATAAACGGCTTGCCTGGTACATATACGGCGCAGGAATCTTCTTGCTCGTTTTATTATTGATTTCTCCGGAAAGCATCGCGCCTCACCGGAATGGGGCCAAAAGCTGGTTCATGCTTGGACCGCTTGGATCGATACAGCCTTCAGAGTTCATGAAGACATTCTTAATCCTTGCTTTGGCACGTGTCATTACCAATCATCACGAACTTAATCCAAGAAAAACAGTACAGACAGACTTTCAGTTATTGATTAAAATCGGCTTGACCACCCTTCTCCCCCTTGCTTTCATCATGCAGCAGCCGGATTTAGGGACATCACTGGTCATACTTGCCATCATGACGGGTATCATCCTCGTTTCAGGTATTACGTGGAAGCTGATTGTGCCTATCTATGCTTCGATCGGAGTCTTAGGTGCGGGCATCCTTTCACTGGTCATATGGGCTCCACAATTATTGGAGAAATATTTAAACGTGAAACCTTACCAATTCGGACGGATCTATGCCTGGCTTGATCCGTACAATTATGCCAAATTAGAAGGATTTCACTTGATCAACTCCCTTAACGCCATCGGTTCGGGACAGATTTTCGGGAAAGGCTACAGTGACCGGGAAGTGTATATCCCGGAAAATCATACAGACTTTATCTTCAGTGTCATCGGTGAAGAGTACGGATTCATTGGCGCCAGTGTCGTCATCAGTTTATACTTTCTGCTGATCTACCATCTGACCAAGACGGCGCTTGATACGAAAGAGCCTTTCAACGCTTATGTCTGTGCAGGGATCATCAGTATGATTACGTTCCATGTGTTCCAGAACATTGGCATGACGATCCAGTTACTGCCGATCACCGGTATCCCCCTTCCGTTCATCAGTTATGGAGGGAGCTCCCTCATGGGGAATATGCTGGCCCTCGGACTCGTATTCAGTATGAGGTTTCATCATAAGACGTATATGTTTTCTTCAGAAGATTCCTAATTACCGGTTGCATTCATACGTGAAATGTGTAAAATAATAGTAATTAGATATGGAATATTCTGTGAAGAAGAGAGTAATCCAGACGTGGAACATAAGCGAGCCGGGGGCGGTGGGAGCCCGGTATGAAGCCCTGGATGAACCGCACTTCTGAGAAGTTCTTCTTGAAATCAGTAGGGAAGAACCGGGATCTCCCGTTATACAATGAGTGTCCTTAATCGGGAATAAGAGTGGTACCGCGAGCTAAACTCGTCTCTGTGTAGAGACGGGTTTTTTTGTGTTTTATACTAATGGGAGGTGTAAGAAGATGGACTTGAAATCGATACTTGCTCAAGAATTAAAGACTCAGCTCTTGCAGGACTGGAGCGAGAAAGATCTATACGATTTGATTGAAATTCCGAAGCATAGTCATTTAGGCGACTTGGCCTTCCCTTGCTTCCAGTTGGCGAAAACCATGAAAAAAGCTCCTGCACAGATCGCCAAGGAAATGGCCGCTGAGATTACCTCTTCCCTTTTCACCAAGGTGGAGGCGGTTGGACCTTATATTAATATCCACTTTGACGGGAGTAGAGCAGGAAAAGAAATCGTGTCGGGGATATTGGCGAAAGGAAAGGATTATGGAACCCACACCTTCGGAGAAAACAGAACCGTCGTATTAGACATGTCCTCCCCTAACATCGCCAAGCCCTTTTCCATGGGACACCTCCGTTCAACGGTCATCGGGAATGCCATTGCCACCATTGCCGAAAAATGTGGCTATCGCACCGAGAAAATCAATTACATCGGTGACTGGGGGACACAGTTCGGGAAACTGATCGTCGCTTTCAAAAAATGGGGAGACCCGGAAAAGGTCAAAGAGAATCCCATTGCCGAATTGTTCATTCTTTATAAAAAGTTCCATGAAGCAGCAGAATTCGACGCTTCCCTTGAAGACGAAGGAAGAAAAGCCTTTAAGCTCCTCGAAGACGGGGATGTAGAGATTACCGAGCTTTGGAGATGGTTTAAGGATGAATCACTCCATGCCTTTAAGACGATCTACTCTTTACTTGGCGTCGAGTTCGACTCCTATAACGGTGAAGCATTCTTCAATGACAAGATGGAAGAAGTCGTAACCTTGCTTCAGAAACACCATCTTCTAGAGGAATCCCAAGGGGCTCAAGTCGTTCGGATGGATGATGGGAATCTACCTCCCTGCCTGATCAAGAAATCTGATGGAGCAACCCTTTATGCCACACGGGACCTGGCTGCTGCCCTTTATCGTCAGCGTCAATATGCCTTTGATGAAGCCCTGTACATTGTAGGACAGGAACAGACCATCCATTTCCAGCAAGTGATGAACGTGCTGAAAAAGCTCGGGTACACTTGGGCGGATGAAATGAAGCATATTCCATTCGGTTTGTATTTAAAGGATGGAAAGAAGATGTCTACAAGAAAAGGAAGGGTCATCCTCCTTGAAGAAGTGCTTCACGAAGCAATCAAAATGGCAGAGGACAACATTAACCAGAAAAACCCTGACTTAAACGATGCTTATGCGGTTGCAAGAGATGTCGGGGTCGGGGCCATCATTTTTCATGACCTGAAAAATGACCGTCTCAATGATATTGAATTCTCCTTGGAACATATGCTCACGTTCGAAGGTGAAACCGGTCCTTATATTCAGTACACGTATGCGAGAGCCCAGTCCCTTATTAGAAAAGCAGGTCAGACAGCTCCACTGACATTTGAAGGTCTTGACGATGCCGAAAGCTGGGAAGTGATAAAGCAGCTGCGATTATTTCCGGATATCATCGAGAAATCATGGCAGCATTACGCGCCATCTGTCATTGCCAAATATTTAATCGTCACAGCACAAAGCTTCAACCGTTATTATGCTAAAACCAAAATCATTTCGGATGACAACCAGCAACACTCCCGTCTGGCCCTGGTTCATGCAGTGGGGATTGTCCTTGCCGAAGGATTGCGATTATTGGGGATGAAATCTCCTGCCGAAATGTAGAATCCGAAAGAAAACTGTCACTATTTCCCGAGAAATAGATTTATTTCGAAAATGTGTCTGTTTCAGTTCTTTAAGTCAGGGATGAATAGGATATGTCATGACTCCCTTTATGAAAAGTGATATACTTCTTATGTTCTATTAAATTCGAAACTAACGCTTTATTCATAAAGGAGATTACTTATGTCTGAACTACTTCACACGTTCGAAGCATGGTTAATGGATTACGGTGTATGGGGACTGATCATCGTCTCTTTCGCTGATTCATCTTTCTTCCCCATTCCACCTGATGTATTATTGATTCCATTGGCGATTGCCAACCCTGGCAGCGCCCTGCTTTACGCACTATATACGACGACCGCTTCCGTCATCGGGGCCCTTTTTGGATGGTTGATCGGGAAAAAGCTGGGTCGACCGATCCTCGTTCGTCTATTCTCTGAAGCAAGAATTCAAAAAGTAGAAGAGTACTTTACAAAGTTCGGCCCAATGGCCTTACTGATTGCAGGTCTGACACCGGTCCCTTATAAGATTTTCACGATATTCGCAGGCGTTTCAGGTGTGAAGATCCGGGTATTGGTGATCTGGTCGATCATCGGCAGAGGGATCCGCTTTTTCCTGGAAGGAGCGATCATTCTGACACTGGGAGCAAAAGCAAAACCTTTCATCGAAGAGAACTTCGCTTTACTGACACTTGCAGCTGGCGGTGTATTGATTGTTGTCTATCTCGTCTACTTGTTCATCAAAAAGAAAAGGCAGACTCCTTGATCAGCGGATCTAAAAAGGAGCATGGGATCATCCCATGCTCCTTTTTTATTCGGAAGCTCCCACAACAAAGCGCAGATGCTTATGTAATACGCGTAGGGACTGCCTGCTGCCTTCATAGAGTTCCCCATCCATATCAAGCTTCTCATCCTGCCCGAGCTCAATATGGGCTTCTTTTGCTTGAATGTGCTTGATATCGTCATATTCTTCGCTGATATTGCCTGTACTTTTAATGACGAGAAATTCCTTCAGTAATGGAAATCCACTTTTCTTCACTACATATATGTCCATCAATCCATCGTCCATATTGATACATATAGGCAGTGGATTGGATCCGATCGAACGGCCGTTTGCGACCAACAGCATGACGACCTCTTCTTCCACTACTTCATTTTCCGTCGTGACCTTCACATTCAAGATAGGTGAATCCTGAATCGATTGGAAAGCACTGATATAATAGCTCAATTTCCCGAGGACACTCTTTGATCCTACATCAATATTATCGCTTGTCTGGGCAACCAATCCCGTGCCCCAGAAGTTACTGAAATACCTCTCCCCTGCTTTCACAATGTCGATTTCCTGTTCATAAGGCTGTTCGGTTATAAGACGGACGGCTTGTCCGATATTCATCGGAATGCGCAGGGAGCGGGCAAAATCGTTACATGTGCCACCAGGGAGAATGGCGACAAGCGGACGATCATCGAGGACAGACAGCCCATTGATGGCTTCATGGATCGTACCATCCCCGCCCATGATGACCACCAGCTCATAGCGACTCCCTGATTCCCTGGAGACCCTTTCGGCATCTCCCTTTTCTTTTGTTTTATGAATGATGAGTTCGTTGCAAATATCCAATAAAGGGGGGACGGCATCCTTCAACAGGATCTCGAGTGTCCCTTGACCTGCTTTGCCATTGCATATAAGCAATACTTCCGAAAATCTCGCCATGAATATCGTCACCTAACCTATAGATTTAGTATGGTACATAAAAAGAGGCTGACCCAAAACGATGAGTGATGATCATCCTTATCGGACCAGGCCATATGATTTGAAAATATTTCATACTTTCATGTGTACTTACTGGCTTGGAAGCCGATGAATCTTGGGTCAACCTCTTTTACTATGCCGTATTCGAGTCTTCCTGAGGGACTTGGAGTACAGATCGATAGGCAATTCCGAGACGCCCTTTGATATAGCTTTGGGGGTCATAGGGAATATGCTGATGCTGCATGCGATGAAGCTCCATTTCTGCAAACATAGCCAGTGCACGACAAACCTGATCCAACGCCATGCTTACACGGTGTGGATCTGAAGGCTGCTCCCGGCTCATACAGTAGTATGAAATCTCATCTGCCTTCTTTCTGATTTCCTTTAATGCTTGTGGATCAAACATCATTCTTTCCATGCCTAACCCTCCCCTTTACCTTTAACTATAGTATATCGGGAAGAATCGGGAATTATGTCTGTCCCATATTTCGGATAAGCGTGGATTATGAATCTTGTGTTAACGTCTTAGGTAATGGTTGATACTGCTTTAGTGAATGAAGAATTTCCCGTCTTGATTTCGTTTTTGAAATATTCACACCGACGTTCGACAATTTCGTTATCACTTTTTTAAAGCGATCGTTCTCCTTTACCACGTTATTCACCTCTTTTTAAAATATCGTTACCTATTTGTACGTTCTACTCCGCAAAAGGTTTCACTTATTGTTATATGGTTTTCCTTTTCCCTAAAAATGAAACGATAATCCTACTTTTACACATTTCAGAAGAATAATTTGTTTCGAATTACACAATTTATACTCATGAAAACTAAACTAACATGTATTCTAATCACAACGTCCCTTTTCTTTAGTCTATTTGGTCTACATAAAACAACTGCCGGAAACACGTATATTGTAAAAAAAGGAGATACTCTTTGGACCATTTCCATGGCGTTTCGGATCGGATTGTCTGAAATGATCCGTGCGAACCCCCAGGTGACAGATCCAAATATCATTTATCCGGGGCAACACCTTAAGATCCCGAGCATCTTATCCCAAAGTTCATTTGAAAACAGGGTCACTGAATTAACAAATAAGGAACGGATGAAAAATGGCCTCCCTCCTCTTCAGGCTGACAGGAGTCTCTCTGAGGTTGCCTTGTATAAGTCCCGGGATATGAGGGATGCCGGGTACTTCTCCCATCGAAGCCCCACCTACGGGACTCCCGATGAGATGATGAAACGTTTCCACATCGTCTATAGCGAAGCTTGTGAAAATATTGCCGCCGGGCAAATGAGTCCTGAAAAGGTTGTCCGGGACTGGATGGACAGTCCGGTTCACCGTAAAAATATTCTCAACAAATCCTATACACATGTTGGCGTAGGATATGCCGATGGAGGGACGTATGGGTCCTACTGGACACAGCTGTTTATAGCGAAATAAATAGTGGAATGATGAAGGTCCGTCCCTCCCAAAGCTCAACAAAGTTGGAAAAACATGTTCAGGATAAGGGCGGGAAATGGGATGGATAATAAGGGTGTACTGCCATTATGATCAAGGGGGAATTTTTCATGCAAGTACGTGATATTATGTCGACAAATGTGGAAGCAGCTTCTAACCAGGATTCACTTGAGAGCGTCGCTTCCAAGATGAGTTCCAGAAACGTTGGTTCCGTTCCTGTCGTTGAAAATGGACAGGTTGTCGGTATGATTACGGACCGTGATATTGCGACTCGTGGACTGTCTCAAGGTGCACAAGGAAATGTCTCTCAGGTAATGTCACAGCAAGTTGTGACAATTTCTCCTGATGCATCCGTAGAAGAAGCATCGGCTTTGATGTCCCAGCATCAGGTGCGCCGTTTGCCTGTTGTGGAAAACGGTCAGCTGGTCGGGATGCTCGCTTTAGGAGATTTGGCAGTACAGCAGAAATCCGATCAAAGTGCCGGAAGCGCCTTAAGCGGAATCTCCCAGAATCACCTTCGTTAATAAAGGCTTAAGAGCAGAAACTTCATAGTTTTCTTTTACTGAATAAGGGGCCCTAGAGCCCCTTATTCAGTGTAAAGAGGTCTTAATCGACTTATTGTGACTAAGTGATGGGTATATCGTCATTTTTTTCATGTTTAGGAAGGATTTTCTTTGTTTGTGACGAATATGTGATTAATGCAAAAGGTGTTTATGGAGGAGGAGGTTTTGTATGAGTCGTGCTGCACGATCGTACCGTAAGGAAGTTCGTCATTTTAAACGTGAGAACCGCAAAAGAGTCTTCGCCGACAGCATTCTTGATTTCTTATTTATGTTATTTGGTATTTCCATGATCACGGGGATTTTATTATTTGTTTTAGGATTTTGGAATTTTTATTAATCAAAGGATCACTGCCATTATTTTTCCTATTTTAATAGTTTGAACGCTTAACCACCGCCATGGATTTCTATGGCTTTTTTTTGTGTTCCGAGCTACACACACCACATAAAAAAACATTATTCAATAAACCCAAATAAGTTATTCCAAGATAATAATTCACCCTATTACTTTATTCTTACCCAGATTCAGAAAACCTTTATTACTATGATAAAATAGTTCGTTTCACTAAATAAAACTTGGTAATATTTTAATATTCAGATAATAACTTGACTTCCTTTTTAAATTTTCAGATAATATTATATGTAACCGACACAATTTTTCGAGGGGGTTATCATGGATATTTTAAACAATTTAGTTACGGAAGCAAACTCCATATTATGGGGGTATATTTTAATTGGTGTACTTCTCATTTTAGGTTTATACTTCACAATCGGATCTAAATTTGTTCAAATTCGCCACATAGGTGAAATGCTTCGATTATTAGGGGATAAAGATGTCGTTGAAGCAGAAGGGGAAAAGCAGATTTCTTCCTTACAGGCATTCTTTATTGGAGCAGGTACTCGAATTGGTACAGGTAATTTAGCAGGAGTAGCCATTGCCTTAGCAATTGGGGGACCTGGAGCGGTCTTCTGGATGTGGCTCGTCGCCATTTTGGGAGGGGCCAGCGCATTTGTCGAAAGCACATTGGCTCAGATTTATAAAGAAAAGGATAAGGTTGGATTCAAAGGCGGCCCCGGCTACTATATGAAGAAACAACTGGGCAAGCCCTGGATGAGTTCAATCTTTGCGGTTACCATCATCCTATCCTTTGGGACAACCTTTAATGCTGTCCAAAGTAATACCATCGCAACGGCGTTCAGCAATTCATTTGGCATCAATACGTTTGTCATTGGAATTGTACTGGCCGGATTGACAGCACTCATCATCTTTGGCGGTGTGAAACGCATAGCCAACTTTTCATCTTTCATTGTACCGATCATGGCAGGCTTTTATATTGTACTCGCTCTATTTGTAGTCATTACGAATATCACTGAAATGCCCGGCGTCATCGCCATGATATTCAAGAGTGCCTTCGGCTTTGAACAAGTCGTCGGTGGGGGTATCGGAGCTGCGATCATGAACGGCGTAAAGCGTGGGCTATTCTCCAATGAAGCCGGAATGGGTAGTGCGCCGAATGCGGCAGCTACGGCATCGGTTTCCCACCCGGTCAAGCAGGGATTCATCCAGGCACTGGGGGTATTCTTTGATACGATTCTCGTATGTTCCGCGACGGCCTTTATCATCTTAACGTCAGACGCCTACGGTTCCGGTTTGACGGGAATCGAACTATCTCAAGCAGCCATGTCTGAACACTTTAACTCATGGGCCGGAATCTTTCTGGCGATTGCCATCTTTACCTTTGCCTTCAGTTCCATCATTGGGAGTTATTATTATGGTGAAGCCAATCTCCCATTCATTAATAAAAGCAAGACCGGTCTGATGATCTACCGCTTTATTGCACTGGGAATGGTGATCTTCGGGTCAGTCGCGAGTCTTGATATCGTCTGGAGCCTGGCTGACTTTTCAATGGCCTTGATGGCCCTTACGAACTTGGCTGCCATCGGTATTCTGGCACCGATTGCCTTTAAAGCTTTGGACAACTATATGACGCAGCGTCGTCAAGGATTGGATCCGGTCTTCTATGCAGATGACATTCCTGAATTAAAGAATGTCGAATGCTGGCCAAAGCGCCAAAGTGACATGCCTAAAAAAGCAGTAAATGAATAATAAACCTTATGTAAAAGAGCAGGAGCAGGTCCCTGCTCTTTTTTCTTGTCATTTTTTTCTATTCCATTCTGGTATACTATTGATAGAAAGTTAGTCAAAGGAGCCATAACATGATGAGTATCCTATCTGCTCTTCTAGGGGTATTATTTTTTCTTAACCTGATCCTTGCCGCTGTCATTATATTCTTAGAGCGGAAAGATGCGGGAGCGACCTGGGCCTGGCTGATGGTATTGTTCTTCATTCCATTTCTTGGGTTCATCCTCTATCTGGTATTCGGGCAGAACTTGAGCAGGAAAAGGTTATTTGATTGGGAGGATATGAAGAAGATCGGAATTGAAGGCTTGATTCACAATCAGATTCGATCCTTGAAGGAACATCGTTTTCCTTTTAAAAATGAAATCGCCTATCGTTATCAGGATCTTATTTATATGCATCTGATCAATAATGAGGCTCTACTGACCCAGGATAATGAGGTCAGCTTTTTCACACACGGAGAAGACAAGTTTGAAGCGCTGTTAGAAGACATCGAGGCAGCAGAGGATCATATTCATATACAATATTATATTTTCAAAAAAGATCAGTTAGGTAAGCGCATCTTGAAGAAGCTCACGGAAAAAGCTAAGAAAGGCGTAAAGGTCAGGGTCTTATACGATGAAATGGGGTCCCGGCGAACGAGGCGGGGATTCTTTAAAGGCCTCCTCTCTTCCGGTGGGGAGGTAGAAGTGTTTTTCCCTTCGAAGATCCCCTTTATCAACCTCCGCTTAAACTATCGAAATCACAGAAAGCTCGTGATCATTGATGGGAAAGTTGGCTATGTAGGCGGATTCAATATCGGGGATGAATACCTGGGCTTGAACCCGAAGTTCGGTTATTGGAGGGATACTCACCTCAGAATTGCCGGCAGCTCTGCACTTGCCATGCAGACACGGTTCATCCTCGATTGGAATCAGGCAAGCCGATCGAAGAAGATTGCCTATGATCTGCGATACTTTCCCCCGCCTTCTTTCACGGGGGATGCAGGGGTTCAGATTGTCACATGCGGCCCCGACTCGGAATGGGAGCAGATAAAGAACGGCTATATCAAAATGATTTCATCTGCCAAGGAATCCATCTACATCCAGACCCCTTATTTCATTCCAGACGTCAGTCTCCTCGATTCTTTGAGGATTGCTTCTCTTACAGGAGTCGATGTCCGGATCATGATCCCGAATAAACCGGACCATTTATTCGTCTATTGGGCGACGTATTCCTATATCGGGGAGCTCCTGAAAGCCGGAGCGAAGATTTATATTTATGATAATGGATTTATTCATGCCAAAACGATTGTCGTCGATGAGGTCATTTCTTCTGTAGGTACAGCCAATATCGATGTACGAAGCTTTCGTTTAAACTTCGAGGTCAATGCCTTTTTATATGATCAGGCACTCTCTGAAAATCTGGGAGTGGTGTTTAGAAACGACATTGAAAAGAGCAGGGAATTAACATTGGAAGACTATCATCAAAGACCTTGGACGATCAAAGTGAAGGAATCCATATCGCGTCTGTTGTCCCCCATCTTATAGAAGGGATGATTGGACATTGCCATCTGTGGATGGATAAAGGCATAATAGACTTATTGTGAAAGAAAAAGAGAGGGATGAGATCATGAGTGTGCACAAAGAAATTTCCAAGCATTCCAACATGCAAAATCAGCTTGTTCAGCAATTTATGAAACTGGATGAGCGCAGAGAAAAAGCAATTGACGAAGCTGTTCAGCTTTGTTCTGCCGGAAAACCTTTTACAACGGATCACATTAATCAAGTAACAAATGAAATCAATATTTTGGCAAGACGCGGGGTAGTTCCGCAAAGAAAGCTTGTGACAACGGAAATGGTTGAGGAATATGTCGCGAGACTAAAATAAGCTGCACAACATAAATAACCCTGATACGTCTACAACCATTCTGGTGGTGAGGCCGTTTCAGGGTTATTTTATTTGAAGGCTGAAATTTAGGCTTTTAATGCGCTATTCCACCCATCATAAACAAATACAGGCTGTGTATCGTTTTCTGCTCGCTCTGTCACCACATAGTTTTTATGTGCTACGACCGTTTGATCATCAGGTAAATCCAGTTTCTTCGCAATTTCCCTATCCATTTTGACGATGACGGTATTTTCTCTTAAGGTCGTGACGACACCGTTGATAACATGTTTCTTTCTTTTAAATTGAATCGTATCCCCAAGGTTTGCATTCTCTTTTGAGTAAACGAATGTATTTTCCATTTTAAAGTCCCCTTTTTAGTTAAAGTGATCGTTCCCTTTTTAATTGAAAGAATTTTCTAATAATATTATTTTAACTTGTATTTATATAAATTTCAATGAATGACTTATCCTTTTTGTACCACAATTGCATAAAGTCAAAACCTTTTAACGTTTTATTTTTTTGAGTTGCACATAAAACCGGGGATCAAGCCCTTTATATATACTTATACATCCAATAAGGAAAATCCTTCCTTTTGTTAATTTTATATAAAAAACAGGCATCCGTGGGTAGCGGATGCCTGTTTTTTAGTAAGCTAGTGCATTCTTCTTTTCTTCTTTCATGAGGACGAAGCAGAGGAAGATGCCAAGGAGTGACAGGACTGCGAAGAAGAGGTATACCGTGTAGATGGAATAGGTTTCATAGATGAAGCCTCCCACGAAGGTACTGAACCAATTCCCGAGGCCATTTCCGATGGCGGAATAGACGGTGACGGCAGTAGCTGTAATATGTGCCGGCGTGATTTCTTTAATATAGCGGAGCCCTGCAGGAATGAATAATCCGATGGCAAGACCCTGCATCACTGCTGAAGAATAAACCAGCCATAGACTTGGTTCCGTGAAGTAAAATAGCCAGCGGATCATGGATGCAGCACCTGCCAGCGCTGCTACGGTCAAGAGACCGAACTTATCAATCCAACCTCCCGCGATTCTCATAAACGGTACTTCTGATAGGACGGCAATCAGAAATGCAAGGCCGATTCCGGCGTACGTACCACCTGAATCTTCTACAAATAAGCCGAAATACACGTTGTTGGCTAAATTCGGGCCAAACACCAGGAACGTGACGGCCAGGAAGATCAGAAATTTTTTCATCGTGAATAATTCCTTCATTCCGGCTTTCAGATCAAGCTTTGCTGCCGCTCTCTCTTTAGGAAAACGGAAGGATAGGAATCCCGAAAGGACCAGGCAGATAAAGAACGAGTAGAAAATGATCGTCGGTCCGATAAATCCTTCTGAAAGCCTCCCCATGATGAACACGGCAATCCCGAACCCCAGTGAGCCGAACAACCGAATATTTCCGTAGTTATAACGGACTTTACTTGTATACTTCAAGCTGATGCTGTCGGATACGGGGATGATGGCGCTTTGGAAGATCGCAACTAAAATCGCGACTATTAATAGTCCATAGTAAACATCCATGAATAAATAACCAAGAGCAAAGACCCCTGCCACTAAGGAGGTCAACCCTAACACGACAGTCGGCTTATTGGTTGTGTCACTGACCATCCCCCATATCGGTTGGAAGAAAATCATCATGATCGGGCCGACAGACATGATGGTACCGATCTGATACCCATTCAACCCCACACTTTCGCTCAAATACACACTGAGTAAAGGATATAAACTGCCAACCCCGAAGAAGGTTAATAGATAAAATCCTTGTAACGTAAAAATTTGATTTCGCACATTTCTTTCCACTACCGTATCCCCCAAGATGTTTTTTGTCTATCTTATAGTAGACCTTGACCGTTCAATTGTCTATGAATTTATGCCTTTTTATGGATAAAGTCCCGAGGCTTATGATGCATGCCTTGCTAGGGCCCCCCTCCGCTTTTGTTTGATCCAGCCGTGGCATCCTCGCCCCAGGTTATATTTCCAATACATTACCGTTTGACTTTTTCGATTAAACCCTTTAAAGTATGGAAGTATATTTTAAATGAACTGAATAACATATCTTCTTATCCAGAGAGACGGAGGGACTGGCCCTTTGATGTCTCGGCAGCGGACTCATGATGAGTGCTGTGCCACATCCAGCAAGCGTAATGCTTGAAAGATAAGAGGAGTGTTTCGTTTGAATGAAACCTCTTCTTATGTTGGAAGAGGTTTTTTTATTTGATTTCACACGACAAAGGAGTTTTGACATGAACCAAGAAAAAGGTAATTTACTGGCTTTATTGCCCTTGATCATATTTGTTTCCCTGTTCCTCGGAGCAGGAATTCTTTCAGGAGATTTTTATGCATTCCCTGTTCTCGTATCCATCATTATTGCCGCGGTTGTTGCCCTGGCGATGAATCGTAAAGAATCGTTAACCTCTAAGGTTGAACGGTTTGCAAAAGGTGCCGGACATCCGGATATCATGATCATGGTCTTTATCTTCCTGTTAGCCGGTGCGTTTTCCGGTGTAGCAGAAAAGATGGGGGCCGTTGATTCGACCGTCAACTTCGCCCTATCGGTGCTTCCTGGTAATCTAATCATGGTTGGATTATTCATCATCGCCGCTTTCATTTCCCTATCAATGGGGACATCCATGGGGACAATCGCAGCACTTGCCCCGATCGGAGTGGGCATCAGTTCAGGAGCAGATATTTCAATGCCCCTTGCTATGGCCACCGTTATTGGAGGAGCGATGTTCGGGGATAACTTATCGTTCATCTCGGATACAACGATTGCAGCCGTACGTACACAGAAAACGGAAATGAAGGACAAGTTCAAGGTGAATTTCTTCATTGTATTACCGGCAGCTATCATTACCATGGTGATCCTTTTTATCCTTACGATGGGGACTCCATCCTCTGTAGAAGCAGGAAGCTTTAATTGGGTTAAAATCATCCCTTACCTTGGAGTCATCATTGGGGCCCTTGCAGGATTGAACGTATTTGTCGTTCTAATCGGCGGAGTCGTGTTGGCAGGAATTATCGGATTTGCTGATGGAAGCTTTACCCCATCAAGTTACTTTGGCAGTGTAGCAGACGGGATGACGGGCATGGCAGAGATTGTGATCCTGTCCATCCTGATCGGTGGAGTCGTCGAACTTATTCGTCATAATGGTGGGATTCAAGCAATCCTTTATCATGCCACCCGTAAGATCAAATCTCCTCAAGGAGCACAGCTTGCTACAGCAGGATTAGTCAGTTCGACGAATCTTTGCACAGCCAATAACACGATTTCCATTATCATCGCAGGACCACTGGCCAAAACGCTCAGCGATAAGTTTGGCGTAGATGCCCGTAAGTCAGCCAGCATCCTCGATATTTTCTCTTGTGCCGTTCAAGGGTTGATCCCATATGGTGCACAGGCACTGTTAGTGGCAGAAGTAGCCGGCATATCACCGGTCAGCATCATCCCATATGCCTTCTATCCTGTCCTGATTGCCGTTTGCGGACTGATTGCGATTCAATTCGCCCTTCCGAAATTCACCCGGAGATCCGTTGCTGATGGAGATCCGGTCCGTTCTTCTTAATCTGTTTTGAAAAGAGACAAATCCGTCTGGGTTTGTCTCTTTTTGTGTCGCCACTAAAAAAGCAGACCCCGCTTTAAGGAATCTGCTAACTTCTTATAACAAATCATTCACATGATACAGTTTGCCACTTTCAATATCGGTTTTCGTTATGAGAGTCACCAGTGCATCCGCTACCGTGTCCGTGCTTCGGAGCATGCCCTCTTCTTTGTAACGCTGGAACGATTCAACCTCGGCAAAGGCCTCTTTGGAGGACGAGCGGATTTCCCCTTGCATATCCGTATCCATCACTCCAGGACTGAAAGCGATGACCTGGTGACGGCTATGCGTATTTGAGAGCTCAAGGCTCACCGTTTCTGTCAGCATATTGACTCCCGCCTTAGTCGCGCAATACGTACTCCAGCCATAAACGGGACGGCTTCCCGCTCCTGAACTGATGTTAACCATGACCATCTTCGATTCAGAGCCTTTGGCTGCTTTGAGCAATTCATTGGTGGCGATCATAGGTGATAACAGATTGACGTGCACACTCGTTTCCAATGCTTCATTTTCCACTTCACCCGACGTATTGATCGGTGTCACCACACCGGCATTTTGAACGACATATATCTTCTCGGCTTCAGATCCAAATACCTTTGTCCCTACTTCGCGGAAAACCGCTTCTGTTTGTCCCGATTGAGATAGATCACAGGGAAAGAATTCATACGACACTTCTTTTTCACGTGCAAGCTTTTGTAAGCTGTCATTATCCGAACGGGATATATTGAGAATGCCAATGCCTTTTTCAATAAAGAGCCTGGCGACGGACTCCCCTAAGCCCCTAGTTGCTCCTGTCACGATTGCGTAATCCATTTCGAATCATCTCCTTCTTACCTACTGATTATAAAGGAGAGTTTCCTTTCCTCAAAAAATTAAGCATCGAATTAACCGAATATTTACAAATCCCCTATTATAAACGTCCATGAAAAAAGCACACCATCAAGGCATGCTCTCATCAATCAAATGATATTCCGGTATAAGATCGGACAGTGGCACGATTGACGCTTTTTTCTCATAAAGGGGAAGAAATTCTTTTAACATGGTGGCCACCTTCATGCCTGTAACCCCTACATGTCCGATCGCGATGGTGGCATCATCACGATCCAGTGCCTTTGAAAGGAGTCTCGCCTGTTTCCCTATGTGCTGAATCGTGTAGACATCATCAAAGAATAATTCGTTTTCAAGGTATGGGACGCCCAATTCCTTTGCAAGCTTTGGAATGACACTCTTACCTGTTGTTTTACTATCCAGATAAAATAAACCCCTTTCCTTGCATATGCCCAGAACAATCCTCATGACCCGCTCATCGGCGGTTGCCTTTGATCCCATATGATGATTGACTCCCACTGCATAAGGGACCTCTTCCAGGGCTTGCTCTACTCTCTTCCTGATTTCTACATCGGACAGGGTAGTCGTGATGGCCCCAGGCCCGAGCCAGCTCGCTTTCCCTGACACCGGTTCCATAGGAAGGTGGACGATGACCTCATGTCCACTACTATGGGCTTTTTCCGCATCTGTCTTGGTCGTTGGAAGAAAAGGCATGACCGCAATCGTCAAAGTGACGGGAAGGCTCAGGATTTCCGCTGTCCCTTTCATGTCATTTCCTAAATCATCGATCACAATCGCGAGTTCATTCTGATGTGCCGGCAGGGGAAGGATGTTTCTTGCTGAAACGGACATTTGAATAGAAAAAGTCATAAGCAAACAGATAACAAGGGTTCTCATACAGCCTCACTCCTTTTTCTTTATGATGTCCATTTTAGATAAGATATACGAGTGAGGTCCGTCCCTCAAAATCAGTAAAAAAGAAAGCCGGGAAGCGTAAATACGCTTCCCGGCTTGGAAATACTGAGGGACGGACCTATTGATCCCAGGCTTTGGTGGGACGGTCACCGGGGTAGCCGTGGGTTTGGCGATATGTTTTTCTTTCTGTTGTGAAGTCCCACCAGTTCTTGCTGCTTTCCGGGTGATTGGCGTGGTGGATGACACATCTGAGGGAGTCTTCTACGCATGGGTCCATCCAAACACCGTACTTCTTTTCTAAGTCGATGATAAGGTCTTCCCCCTTTTCTTCCTTTATTTCTTCAAGGGTATAAAATCCAAGATCTTCTACAACATTATGAGCCATGTTGGGTCCTATGGAAGGGATCCGTTGAAAAATGGACATGCCGATTAAATAACGGGATCTTTCCATCGTAATGTTTAGTTTCTCCCGGAGAATTTCAGGAGATAATTCATGTATATCCCCAAGTCGTATCTTGGCTCTGCGGAGGGCAGACCTCTCCTGATCAGTCAATGGAAGTTTCGGACTTTTTCTGCTCACCATTCGTCACCTCCTTATCCTTTAAAGGTTTGCTGTCGGACAAATTGAAAGTCTTCCACCGCTGGACGGTTGGTTTTCTTTTTAACTGCTTTGCGTTTCGTCTTGATCGGTTTATTGTTCACCAGCACCCCGACTTTCGTTTGCTGGATTTCCTTCACTCCCTGAACAATCAGCTGCATGGCGATGATCGCGATCATGAAGGCAACGAGTGGGGCAATAACAATCCAGTACTTGCCTGTCATAAGGGAATTCTTCGTCGAACTGATCAGGCCGGACCATTCAAATGTTCCTGACTTCGGCGGATCCGGGACCAGACCGCCTGTTATGATCGTACCTCCCAGGAAAAGATGAAATAATCCGAGATGGACGAGGATAAGAAGCGTCTGGATGAATTGCTGTCCCCATATAATAAACAGCCTTGGAGCCAGGTGAGGGAAGAGATGCGTCCAAAGCAGGTGCTTGTTACTCCCTCCAAGAAGCTTCGCAGACAGGACAAAATCCTGCTTCCCTATTAGTTTCAGTTCATTTCCGATTAACACAGTGGTCAACGGCAGTACAAGGATCGTTAAGACAACGGCTTCGAACACCAGTCTTTCAAAGATTGAGTGATCCCATCCTAACACAGGCAGCCCCCAAAGGACCGGTCTTAATAAGAGATAAGCGATTAGACTTAAAGGGAGAAAGTGAATGGAATCCACCGTCCGGTCAAGCCAGTTCTTCCTGCTTTCTTTCAAATGGAAATGATAAGCAATACCAAGATAGAAGCCGCCGATCACCCGAAGTGAAGCAACAATCAAAGCAAACAACAGGGTATACTTGGCCCCTACGATAAGCTGATCGAGAATACTGTAACCGAAGAAATCGGACCCGAGAATCATGTCCCCAAATGGTTTATGAGGAGGGGCACTGATGATCCGGCCTTCGTCATTTTTCATGAATTGAACTTGTTTGATCGGCTCTTCTTTTAACGCTGAATAGAGGAAACTGACGGCAATCAAGCCAAATATCACACTGAATCCGGCGGCGAACTTGCCATTATACATATGCTGCCACCATAACCTGCGAATGGTTGAAAGAAAGCCCCATATCTTCCATTCCGTCCATCTTGTTTTATCCCGCTTATATTTCGTATGATCTTCGCTGCTTTCGTGATTGATCCACAGATAAACACCTTGGTACACGATGAAAAAAGGTGTGTAAATCATAATTAGTGAGATCGCAATCACCATCGGTCTGAAATCCTGTATGATATAATAGGTGATTCCTCTCATGTTAAAAATGGTTTCAATGATGAATAAACTGGACAGCATCCCCCATATGATCAGCTTTCCATGATAGAAAAGGCTTGGCGAAATATTTTTCAAAACATGTGAAAAAAGGATACGACCCCTCGACATCCCCTTACTCTGGGCAAATTCAATGTGAGGCTTCAATAACTCTTCTTCCATTATGAAAATGAGGATACGGAAGAAGGAGATCATCGGAATGATGGACAGCGTAATCATCGGGGCAAGATAGATCTTCTCCTCTCCGAACTCTGTAAAATTCATCAGTTCCACACCAAAATATTTAAATACATAGACAATCAGAAGTTGGAGCATGAACGCGAACATTAAATCAGGCACCGTCTCCAGGAGATTCAATGCTTTCTTCAGAGCCGATGTGATCGGTCGGGGTAAAAAGACGGTGAAGACGGTAAGAATAAAGGCAATAGCAAGCCCTATGCCCAAGGCCCCACCGATAATTTGCAGTGAATACAGGTAAGGTCCCCAAAGCATATCGAGGAAATCGACGGTAATCCCCTTGTAGGAATAACTCCAATTGGCCCCATCCATGAATACAAAGATGAACTTAATAAACTCCTCCAAGTAGCCTACAACATTATATAACCCTCTCTCCTTGAACACTTCTGGAGCAATACTCACGGCCAGAATCCCAATTAGACCGAGAATATAGTAAAAGATGAACCTGATCGGAAACTTGAGATATTTCATGCATTGAATCCCCTTTTATTCTCTTTTTCCTCAGTTTAATAGAAATGTTAAAATTTTTCAATTTTATTTCAAGTCTGACAATTTGGCAACAAAAAGAGTGACCCCGTAAAGTCAGAGTCACTCTCCCCATTTAAGCCAATAACCGGCTCGGCTTTCCTAAATAAAAGCCCTGTCCAATCGTTATCCCGATTTCCCTTGCCACCTGCATATCCTGTTTTGTTTCGATTCCCTCTAAGACAATCAACGTATCATTTCCGTAGAATTGGCTGAAAAAAGAGAGGAACCGCTGTTTCTTTTCATCCTCTGCCAGGTTCATGGCAAAATAGCGGTCAAGCTTGATGATTTCCGGTTCATATTCAATGGATTTCTTGATGGACGACGTCCCCTGCCCGAAATCATCAATCGCATACCAGACACCAAATTGCTTCAGTTCCTTCAATGACTCTTTTAACAACGGATTCTGCCAAAGCTCTTCCGCACTGGATTCATTGATTTCAAGCACAAGCCGCCCCTTCATGTCGGGATGGCGGTCCATAAGATCGGAAAAATAGGTGTGAAAGCTCGGGTGCAAGATCGTAGTGATATAAATATTGAGAAACAGTTTACAGTCCCCGATCCCGTTTTCCGAAAAACTTTCAAGGGCTTTTGAGATGGACAGCGTATCCAGTTTGTACAAGATATTGGCCTTCATGGCCGATTGAAATACACTTTCGGGATTTTCATTATACTTATTTCGCAAAAGACCCTCATATGCATAGAGGGTTCGATGTTCACCCATATCATACAATGGCTGAAAATCATGGTAGATAAAGTCGTCTTGGAAAATAGTAAAGATGTTCATAGGACCCCTATACTCTCTCTTTAGTTTTGGTCTTACCCACAAAAAAACCACACAAAAACGCATTATCCGCGTTCGCATGTGGTCGGTTGCGCTACTGGCTCCCCTAAATGTAAGCGCCCATCTATCATTTAGGTTCAAAGCCCCCAGTCGAATGGTCAGCTTATAAAGATATTTATCTTATAAGAAAAATATACCACATAACTAGTACTTATGGGGTGTATTTTCTATAAATTATTAGAAAATTCATAAAGAGGGACTATCTTGAAACAAATGGATTGCCACTAACCCAGAACCGCCATGGGTAATCCCTGGCTTCTCCCGAGTTATCGATCCCAATTCGTTTTCCTGACGAAATGTTTTCAGGGTGATACCCCTCTGTAATCATGAGCGGCGGTTGTAAATAACTCCCCCCATAATCGTCCATTGTAATGCCTAGAGCCTTCGTCAACTTTCCCGGCCCATTGGTCCAATTCTTCTTCACATGACCGGGGCGCCTCGCTTCCATAAGCTCCTGCCCATGGAGAGGCTCGACGGCTCTGATGAGGATCGCTTCAGGCTTCTCCCTTTCACCGCTCACTACGTTGACCAGACAGTGAGTATGCATGACATATGTATAGATGCGCCCAGCTTCATGGAACATCACTTCCGTCCGCTTCGTGCGCCTGTTTCCGAAACTGTGGGCGGCCCTGTCGATCGGCCCCATGTATGCTTCTGTTTCCACAATATAACCTGAAGCGATTCCCTCCTCCGTTTCTTTCACTAACACGCATCCCAACAGGGACTTGGCAAGTTCGAGAGTCGGCTGCTCGTAAAAGGAGGGGGGCATTGGTGTATCGCTCATGACATTTCACTTCCTTCTGCACGATGATTCGGTCTCTATATAGCTATACCCAATCCTTACTGAACTAAATCTGAACACAGTTTCAACCTATTTTTAACAGGATAAAGAATCAGACGGGCGTACATATTAAAGACTGTTACCTGCCATCTGTTCTTAGGCGAAATCAATGTAAAATGGAGGAATCCTCATGAAAAAACGACTCATACTATGTGCCGTCATCCCTTTTATGATGATGACTGGCTGCAATAACGATACAAATGATACACTCACTGATACCCAGAACGTGAATTACGATCCGGTTTCCTTTGGAAACAACGACCGGGGAGGAAGGGATGGATCTCAAGGAAATCAAACGGCCCTCCACCGCTTTATGGCTCCGATTGACCCAAACGGAGACGTGCGTGAATTCACCCATTTAGACCCTGGGGAAGAATACCGATTCGGTAATGAAGGGACACCCCAGCCGAACCAACCTGCCGGGGAGCCGGATACAGCACAACCTCAACCTCCTGCACAGCAGCCCAAACAAGATTCTCAAGCTTCAGATGCAAGCGGTTTTCAAAAGCAAGTCATTGACCTAACCAACCAAGAACGTAAGAAAAATGGACTCAACCCGTTAAAGATGGATGGTGAGTTATCCAATGTAGCTGAGATGAAATCTGAGGATATGAAAGAGCATGATTATTTCTCTCATACCTCTCCAACGTACGGTTCCCCGTTTGAGATGATGGAGAACTTTGGCGTGGATTACACAACCGCTGCAGAAAACATTGCCGTGGGGCAGAAAACACCAGAATCAGTGGTGAATGCTTGGATGAACAGTCCAGGTCACCGCAAAAACATTTTAAACAAACAGGTCACTCATATTGGGGTAGGTACAGCCAAGGATGCGAGCCAAGGGATTTATTGGACACAAATGTTTATTGCGAAGTAAAGAGTAAGATCGGCCAATGCGGCTGGTCTTCTTTTCTTTCTTTCTTACGGAATTCTACAGGTTCACCTTCATAAACTTACAAACGTCAGTAAAGCCCAATTTTTCATACAATTTAATTGCCTGTTCATTAAACACGTACACATTCAACCTTACTTTATCGTAGTCTCGATCCTTCAACTCTAAAAGGGCTTGTATTAACAACTTAGTTGCATACTCCCTTCCCCGGAAGGACTTCTTTACATATACGTCATTGATCCATCCGATCTCTTTCGTGGTAATCCGATCAATACTTACTTTTACAGTAGTTTATATCTTAAGCTCTCCGTCTCCGCCTCTGGTCCCATTCAAAAATCATCCCATGGCTCATTGTGATGGTATCCGCTCTGGATTAAAATATAATTATGGAAAAACAAACCAAAGCGAGGGATTGAAATGAAAAACGCATTTGCGGTCATAATTGCACTGCTTGCATTGGGGACGCTCTATGTCATCCTGAATGACAATACATCATTGTTTGCAAAAGAAAGTCAGTCAGGGGAACGGATTGAAGTGACGAATAAAATCAAACATATCGACCTGGACCTGGAAAACAGCGACACAGAAGTCATACCGACTGACAAAAATGAAGTACAGGTCGATATTGAGGGAAAAGGCACGATGACATTAAATAAAAATGGAGATACGATTGACGTTGCGGTCAAGCATAAATGGTATGAATGGATCGGATTCAATCGCAAATCAAACGTAACGGTTTATATCCCAAAAGAGTACAGGAACAGCATGAAAATCGATATCGGCTCCGGCAATTTCGTAATGGCGGGAGAATCTGATTCAAAGAAATGGAAGCTTGATGAATTGTCGATTGACATGGGATCAGGGAATATGGAGCTTGAAAACATCGAGACAAATGTATTCGAACATGATGGATCTTCAGGGGATTTGGTCGTAAGCGGCCTCTCAACAGAGGATGGAAAAGTGGATATCAGTTCGGGGGATGTAGAGTTATCGAACTTTGAAGGTCCCCTTGAAGGCGACTTATCCTCAGGTGAATTAACGGTCACCATGGACTCCTTAAAGGGAGACATGACATTCGATGTCAGCTCAGGGGGAGTGAAGCTTGATCTACCCGAGAAAGCAAGCTTTAAACTGAAGGGGCAGGCAAGCAGCGGGGATATTTCGTGCAATTTCCCTCTAAAAGATCAAAAGATAGAAGATGGGGATATTTCAGGGGTCTCAGGCTCCGGTCAATATACCATTGATGTTTCAGTATCCAGTGGAAATGTGGATATATATTAATGAAAAGTGCCGGGAACACCCCGGCACTCTTTCAAATTATTTATGATGGAATGGACATTTCCCTTCAATCGGTTCCACATCGTCCCCAATAAAATACTGCTTCCACTCGCGGTGTTCAGGGTCCCCGTAATGACTGATATTAGGATGCTTCGGTAAGCCGTCCCATTTTTCTACCCGCTCCCTTACTTTTTCCCTGGACATGATGCCACCCTTGGACGTACCCTCCAAACCTTCAAAAATCCTTCTTGGCTGAAATCCGAGTACTAAGCTATTCCCAAGATCCCTCGTCTTTCGCTGCTTATAGGCTGGCGCATTCCCAAACACGAAGAAAGGTTCCCCTGCAAAGGAAAATGCCCATAAATGATGATCCGGATCCTGTGGATAATCTTCTGGCCAATCCTCCTTATCCTCGCGATGGAGAAACTGCAGGATTCTCCAGAAATAATCCCTGTAATGAGGGATGGACCTCTCCTCCTTTTCAGGTTCCACAAATAAAAAGAAGCCGTGACGGATCAGGCGCTCTCCTTCGGGTACATCAAACAAGTCGATGAACTCTTGAATCGTTTGGGGAAGATGCTCCCAATTATCATGAGTGATATAGGAATACCGAAGCTCACCCTTCTTCTCTCCGGTCATACCAAAGTAACAAGGGAACGTGCGGTCAGTTACAACCTCATGAAAGTTCTTATATTCTTCTATAACCCATTGAGGGACAAGCTCAGGGTTTGTCATATCTTCTTTTGTCAGCAATAAACTGTTCGTTGTCAATTCTTCCACCTCAAATTCATGTCGATGGTATGCTCTTCCCGAATTTTGACAAGTTAAAACAATTACTGACAAAAAAAGCACCCCATTGGCATCATGAAAAAAAGGTAAAGTGGAATCCACTTTACCTTTTCTTCACCTCCGCCCCTAATTCCATCCCAAGTGCCACGATCGATTGATTGATCCTCCACACATAGTAGAAATGGTGAATAAGGTCCACCTGGGACTTACGCCAGCTTGGAGCCTGGGTTTCAATTCTTTCCCGCTCCGGGCTTAAATCCCACATGACGGGAGCACTTCCCTGTTCTTTTAACAATTGCCGGAGGGTCTCGATATTTTGAGAAATCTTTTCTTCCGTTTCTGAAAACGCACTGCTGAGCTCCTCTGAAACCGTTGCCGGCACCTTCCGATGGGAAGAAGCAAGAAGGTGCTTTGCGTAATAATTAATGGCCGTCACCACTGTGATCCAGCGCCCGACTCCCGACCTCGTCAAAGATCCGGGTCTTTGCAGAAGGGATTGTGCCTCATCCTTGATCGCCTGAAGCTTCTGATCCAGATCAAACGCCTGATCTGTCAACGCTTTATCTTTCGGGACCGTAAAGGTTTTAATATAGGAAGATACATATCCTTGAAGATCCCCAAAGAAATCATCAAAGCTATCTGCGACTTTGTCCTTTGTTCTTTTTGGAAAGACAAACGCTGAGACAATCAGGGCAATCACGGCTCCTGCAATCGTATCGATGACACGTGCCCCCATGAGCTGAATGCTGATTCCACCGAGGAGGAGGTCATACATAAAGGCGATGAGCATCGTAATAAATAGACTCATCAATGTATAGGAAACCGGGAAAAGATAAAAGGCGAGGAACAGGACCGCAAACAGGAGAACAACCTCCAGCTGTGAATTTCCGGATACAAGGTTTGCGGCTCCGAATCCGATGATGGCTCCGATCACCGTTCCAATCGACCGTTGGAAAGCCTTCATATACGTTCTGCCTACCGTTTCAGTACCAATTTGAACGATAAAGGTTGTGAGCAAAACCCAGTACGGCTGTGCAGGTGCGATCAGCACCCCGACGATAATCGCAAGCGTTCCCGCTACCAGGGCCTGTATCGCTTTACGCGTAGACGGTTTTAAACTCTTGTCCTCTTCAGACTCATCTTCTTTGTCTTCTTCCTCCGGTTCAGCATCGCTCTCTACAGTCAACTCCTTGTGCTCTGACACATTCAGTAATTCCTGAATCGTAATGGCCGCTTCCAGGACATGATTCGCAATGGACTCGATCCGTCTCAGGAGATATACCCAGCCTTCAGGTTCCTCTTCCTGATTCAGAACCTCTACCAATAACAAACGAAGACCCTGGATTGCCTTCTCCGCTTCCTCAAGGGAACGGGGATCATAATCCTGAGCCAGTACCTCTGCATCACGGAGAGAACGAAGAACCCATACTAACAAGCGCCTGAGCTCGATAACCTCCAAAGCTTCCAGATCCTTCAGCTTTTTCAATGAATCCGTGAGAGTCTGAATGAGCATTTCAGTATCAAAGACATATAAACGAAGTTGTGACGCTTCGATACCGGGCCACAGCTTCTTTAAATCATTTTCATTAATATCACCCGCTACGCTTCTCGCATACTCATTCAGCCTTCTCACGTTTCGGTCCAATTGCTTTCTCCGCTTACTGCTCGTATTCGGATCCTCTATCATCTTCATTAAGATGGTAAACGTCAAGTTGGATTGAATATGAAAAGAACGCATACTCCTTCTTAACATATGGACAGAATCTTTAAAAATGATGAAGTTATAAAGAAAAGCGTACACAAGCCCAATGACGATCCCGAGGTAAAACCATTCAAGATGGGCGACATCCAGCTGTAAGATCGACGATATATAGATCGACATAAACCCTGCCATTCCCATGGAAAAATAGCGGATGGCAAAGCGTGAAAAGTAAAAAGCGCTAAAAATGACTCCTACCAATAAAGCGTTCACCACGAGACTGTAGTGGGCAAAGGCCGAGCCCAATGTGATCCCGGTGGCTACTGAACCACCAACCAGCAAGGTCGTTATCTTTTTTTTTCCCGTCGTATCATCCATGACGACAAAAATCCCGAGCATCCCCACCATCCCTGACACAATGGCCGGGGTGATGGAAGGATGGTCGAAATGCTTCAATAAGAAAAGCATCGTAAATACAGCCGATATCAAGCTGATCGTAGCTTTACCAGCCTGCTGAAACCTTTTTCTGCCGGGATCGGACGCAAGGATCCTCCCCAGCCATATATGCTGTCTATGTAAATGTTTCATATCTCATCAAACCCTTATCTACGCACCGTTTTTCATTCTCTTTTATCGTACCCTTTCCAATAAAAAAGTAACCTGTACTGCAAGAAGCAGCAGGTTACTCACATTCGCTGGTGCACGAAGAGAACGGAATCTATTTGTATGATTATAAGGGTTTTGGGCGGGTGGGTAAAGGAAAGTGCTTTGCTCGGCTCTTCCTAGGTCAATACACATAGGTCGCCCTTTCCACCCTACTTGTGAATTTCCAAAAATTGAGAAAATAGTATCAAGGGAAGATGCTCCTCTTTACAGAATCCATTAAGTAACCGAAATTCTCCATTAAATATATGATGGAGTTTCTAACTTATAGGAGGGATAAAAATGAAGATGAGCGGTTTAACGAAACGAATATCAATGGGAGCCATTGCACTCGTATGTTCAATCGGAGTCGCTTTGCCTGCTTCCGCAATCGGAACGGATTCTATGAAAAAAGAACCTAAAGGGGCTTATGTCCCATCCGAAACACCTGATCTTTCAACACTCCACTCCCAGCCATTCTCCAAAAAAGGCAAGCAGAAGAATGAGCATGCTCTTGGTCCTGCTAAACCTTCTTACACCATCGATGTAGACTATAACTCTGCCACTCATAAGGCGGCCGGCACCCTGGAAGTAACGTTTAAGAATAATATTAAAAACAACTTAAGCGAATTGTATTTCAATCTTTGGGGAAATGCCGAGGTTTTTAAAGAAAACGGCGGCGGAATGAATGTTTCCGATGTAAAAGTAAACGGGAAAAACGCCTCATTCGAAATAAATGAAACAGCACTACATATCAAGGAACTTTCATTGAGCAAAAATAAGAAATCAACCGTCAGCATGGATTTCGAAGTGAGCTTACCTGAACAACAGGATCGATTCGGATGGTACGGCGATACAGTTTCCATGGGAAACTGGTTCCCGATCCTTGCGGTTTATGACGACGAGGGATGGAATGTCGATCCTTACTATCCATACGGGGAATCCTTCTATTCTCTATCGGGGAAATTTGATGTGACGGTCACAACCGATAAAGACCAGGTGATTGTCGCTACTGGGGAAGAAATCGGCAAGGCTGAGGTTTCTGCTGGTAAAGCCACCCACCGCTATAAAGCCAAAGATGTACGTGATTTCGCCCTGGAAATGAATCCAAATTACCGGGTGATCTCTACTAAGGTCAATAATGTCAAAGTGAATGTTTATTATTCAGACGAGCACTCCAAATACGCCGCTGCCCTTCTTGAATCCGGGGAAGACAGTATCAGGCTCTTCAGTGAGAAATTCGGCCAATACCCTTGGCCCGAGCTTGACGTCGTCACGATGGAAGGCTGGTTCGGCGGTATGGAGTATCCACAGCTTGTCATGATCAGTCTTGCCGGGGATCGTCCACTTGACTGGGCCAAATCGGTCAATGCACACGAAATCGGTCATCAATGGTTCTACGGCATTATCGGGAATAACGAATATGATGAACCGTGGCTCGACGAATCCTTCGCCAGTTTCGCTGCTGCTTTATATGACGGGGAACTCGATTCACTACAAGTAGACCCTGTTGATGATTCACATTATCACCTTTCAAGCCAGATTTCGGATTTCACTGCAAGAGCCGATGATGGAGGAATCGGTGCTTATTATCATATGATCTATGATTATGGATCCAGCACAATCAATGATCTACGTGAGACGCTTGGTGACGAGTCGTTTTATTCGGCCATGCAAAACTATTTTAAACAGCAGAAATTCGGCATTTCCACAACCCGTGACTTTATCGCGTCTATGGAGAAATCTACGGGCAGAGATTTAATGCCATTCTTCAGAAGTCATCGGGTGCTGCTTTCAGATCAGGAATAGACAAGAAAAAACCGGTCAGCCCAAAAGGACCAACCGGTTTTTTCTATTCAACCCTTACTCAACCGTAACCGACTTAGCCAGGTTACGCGGCTTATCTACATCGCAATCGCGGTGCAGGGCAGCATAGTAAGAGATTAATTGTAATGGGATGACAGAGATAAGAGGTGTTAACAATGGGTTAACCTCCGGGATGACGAAGCGATCTTCTTCGTCTTCTAGACCTTTCATGGAAATGATACAAGGGTTGGCTCCACGAGCGACTACCTCTTTCACATTCCCTCTGATGCCTAGGTTTACTTCTTCCTGTGTTGCAAGGGCAACGATCGGTGTACCTTCTTCGATAAGGGCGATCGTACCGTGTTTAAGCTCTCCTCCGGCAAATCCTTCTGCCTGGATGTAAGAGATTTCTTTCAGCTTCAATGCACCTTCAAGACCTACATAGAAGTCCAGTGAACGACCGATGAAGAAACAATTGCGAGTAGTTGCAAGATATTCGCGTGCGATATCTTCAAACTCTTCTTTCGTATCGCAAAGTGCTTCCATGGCAGTAGCCACGATACCCAGTTCCTGAACAAGGTCAAAGTCCTGGTTGTTTCCACATGCTTTACCTGCGACGTGTGCAAGGATTGCAAGCACGGCGAGCTGTGCTGTGTACGCTTTCGTTGAAGCAACAGCGATCTCAGGTCCTGCATGAAGAAGCAATGTGTAATCCGCTTCACGGGACAGGGTAGAACCTGCTACGTTTGTGATTGTTAATGATTTATGTCCCAGCTCTTTAATCTGGACCAGTACGGCACGGCTATCTGCTGTTTCTCCACTTTGAGAAATGAAGATGAACAATGGCTTTTCAGAAAGTAAAGGCATATTGTAGCTGAATTCACTTGCTACATGAACTTCTACAGGGATCCCTGCGCTCTTCTCGATGAATTGCTTTCCAACCAGACCAGCGTGGTAGCTCGTTCCACATGCAATGATGTAGATACGATCCGCTTCTTTCATCGCGCCGACGATCTGCTCATCGATGTGAAGCTCGTTGTTCTCGTTTTGGTAAGCCTGGATGATTTTACGCATCACTAATGGCTGCTCGTCAATTTCCTTCAGCATGTAGTGAGGGTATGTTCCTTTTTCAATATCACTGGCATCGATTTCAGCCGTGTAAGGAGCACGTTCCATTACTTCACCGATCAGGTTTTGAATTTCAACCTTTTCTTTCGTTACGATGACCATTTCTTTATCCATCAGCTCAACATATTGATCCGTTACTTGAATCATCGCCATCGCATCACTTGCGACAACGTTGAAGTCTTCTCCAAGACCTACAAGAAGTGGACTTTTGTTTTTCGCTACATAGATGGTTTCATCGTTCTCAGAATCTAAAAGGGCAATGGCATAAGATCCTTTAAGAAGCATCAGCGTTTGACGGAAAGCTTCCTCTACTGTATTCCCTTCTACCACGATCTTTTCAATCAGCTGAACGATGACTTCTGTATCCGTATCACTCTTGAAGGTTACATCTGTCAGGTATTCGCGCTTCAGTTGGGAGTAGTTTTCGATTACTCCGTTATGAACGATCGTGAAGCGTCCTGAATTACTTTGATGAGGGTGAGCATTCACCTGGCTTGGTACACCGTGGGTAGCCCAGCGAGTGTGACCGATTCCTGTGTTGCTTGATACACTGTCATCAACGATTCCGCGAAGATCGGCAATACGGCCTTTCTCTTTGAATACATGGATGCCTTCATCATTTTGAACGGCAATTCCCGCAGAGTCATAACCGCGGTATTCAAGCTTTTCAAGACCTTTTAAAAGAATTTCCTTTGTATCTGAACTTCCAATATATCCTACAATTCCACACATAATTAATATATCCTCCCTGAACATGCAAGGGGGCAAGAACTCTTTTGGGGACAACTTGCCCCCTTATCTCTGTTTGTCATTAGTATTTTGGGTCACTTTTTTCTTCCCTTTGTGCATTAAGTTGCCTTAACGTTTTAAGGACGAAACTTTCGGTTCGGTGACATATGCGAACCGGGAGGCATCCGCCGAATACTCGATAAACCTCCACCTCGTCAACTAAACGATCCTTTACGTATCCATCGCTTAGTCCTGGCGCTTTATAGGGTTTTTACTTACAATCCACCTTTCCTTCTTGAATCCTATTCCCATTTTATTTGAAAAACGAAAACAAAATCATCATACACCAGCAGGTTTCCTTCGTCAATATAAATCTGATAACATCAAGAAGTTGTTATCCCTTTGTCATGTTCCCGACACAGTACAGTGGTAAACCTTTCAAAAGGACTCTACTAATTAAATATGCACAAGAGGCTCATATTGACCCCTTGTGCATGAAAAATCAACTATTCGTTCAGACCCATTTCCTGATCGACGACCTGTACGATTTCATTCACATATTGCTCACAAAGTTCTTCCGTAGGTGCTTCCGCCATTACACGTACCAAAGGCTCTGTTCCGGAAGGACGTACAAGAATACGGCCATTTCCGTTCATTTCTTCTTCCACCTTTTGAATGACGTTTTTCACCGTTTCGTTATCCGTGACATGGTGCTTATCCGTCACTCGTACGTTCACAAGCTTCTGAGGGAACTTCTGCATCTCCCCGGCAAGTTCAGACAGTGATTTACCCGTCACCTTCATGATGTTCACAAGCTGAATACCCGTTAAAAGTCCGTCCCCTGTCGTATTGTAATCGAGGAAGATAATATGGCCAGACTGCTCACCGCCGAGTGTATAGCCGTTTTTCTTCATTTCTTCTACAACGTAGCGATCTCCTACGGCTGTCTGGATGCTCTGGATGCCATTCTCTTCAAGTCCTTTATGGAACCCTAGATTACTCATTACAGTCGATACAACGGTAGACTGTTTTAATTGCCCTTGTGATTTCAAGTACTTACCGCAGATGTACATGATCTGATCGCCGTCGACGATCTGTCCGTGCTCATCAATGGCGATGATCCGATCTCCATCTCCATCAAAGGCAAGACCCAGATCCGCACCTTTTTCTTTCACCATTTCAGCCAATGTTTCAGGATGAGTGGACCCGACACCTTCATTGATGTTCAATCCATTTGGGGATGCTCCCATTGTGGAAATATCGGCATCCAGATCAGCGAACAGGTGAGTGGCAAGAGCGGATGTAGCACCGTGTGCACAATCTAACGCAATATGTAAACCATCGAAATCTTCGTCTACTGATTGTTTTAAATACTGCAGATACTTCTGACCGCCTTCGAAATAGTCACTTACCTGTCCAAGATCTGCGCCGGTTGGACGAGGAAGCCCGTCAACGGTTTGGTCCAACAGATCTTCTATTTCACTTTCCTGATCATCGGAAAGCTTGAAGCCATCCGGTCCGAAGAATTTAATTCCGTTATCTGCTACCGGGTTATGAGAAGCGGAAATCATAACCCCTGCCTGAGCTCCCAGCGCCTTCGTTAAATAAGCGACACCAGGAGTTGAAATCACGCCTAAGCGCATCACTTCAGCACCTATTGAAAGAAGTCCCGCTACAAGAGCCCCTTCCAGCATATGGCCGGAAATACGGGTATCCCGTCCAATCAATATTTTGGGACGTGTAGCATCCTTTGTCAGAACATATCCACCAAATCGGCCGAGCTTAAACGCTAATTCCGGTGTCAATTCGGTATTTGCTACACCTCTTACTCCATCCGTTCCAAAATACTTACCCATTGTCATTCTCTCCTTTTTACAGCTCTATGCTGATGTGTTCTTTTCTTTAATTTCTACTTTTACCTTTTTTTGCGAAAGGGTCCATTCAACATTCTCAGGCCCTTCCGCTTCTATTTCTACCTCATGTTCCCCGGGTTCGAGCCCTGTAAGATCGAGAGCGAGAGAGAAATCTTCTTTCTTCACACCACTCACTTCTTCGTTCTCACCTTTCAGTGACACGTCCACTACTCCGTTTTCAGGTTCCATGATGGTGTACTCATATTCGTCAGCCAATCCTTCAGGTTTGATTTCGATTCCGGATAAGCTTTTCTCCTCGGTTGTGTTCACATCAACTGTGACTTTCACTTCTTCGGGAGCCACTTTATTCAATCCATCCTGGAGGGCGAGGGGCACAGTAATGGTCGAATCCTTCGTGATCTTGGAAAGATCGACTTCTGCCAGGAGTTCTTCCACTGTGTCGAGTACATCCTGCCTTCCAAAGACCGTTGCTTCTTTAGGTTCCACTGAAATCGACTCAAGGGTAGTACCCTTCGGAAGACTTCCCTTTTGTTTAATAGTGACTGGTACGGCTTTACTCGGATTCACAACTGACACCGTCACATCCACCACTTCAGGATCTATCTGGACATCCAGTTTGTTGTACTCCCGATCAAGTACCTGCACCCTGGCTTCCCTTGTCACATTTTCATTGATCTCTTCGTCTACATCGAGTGTGGCAATCACGTAGGCAACCCGCTCTACTTCATTCTTCGAACCTGTCACCTTCACGGATTTCGGATCAACGGCAAGACCTTCTGCCTCATATCCATTAGACAGAATGCTTTCATTGAACTTAGGTTCGACTGAGAATTCTTCCGTGACCTTTTCCTGGACGGAAATATTGGCGAAATCAGGGTCGATCTTTACATCCAATTTATCAGAGATGTTCTGAATCTGGATATCCACCCGGTGTTCGCCTATTCCGATATCATTTAAATCAACATATACTTGAAAGTCTTTCAGGGTTTTCGTCTGTTGGACAATCGCTTTTGATCCTTCCACGGTCAAATTCACCGTATCTGGCAAGCCTGACACTTCCAAGTTCTCACTATCGTAGAACACTTCAAGCGGGACGTCCTGGATTGTTTCAATTGCATTCTGGGACGTACCGTTACTATTGTTGGCCGTCTTCTGAATATCGTCAAAGTTCACGGATAGGTAAAGAATGAAGGCTAACATGAGTCCGACGATACGCATGAACCAGCGGCTTTCCATGAATTTATCCATTTTCTTTCTTCCCCCTAAAGCTCCATTTTGTCGAGGAAGCATTCGTCTTATCGCCAATTAGCTCTAACGTAAGAATTTCCCTGAAGCGCTCCAGAGAGAGGTCGCGATGCAACTCCCCATTTTTCGTAATGGAGATAGCTCCCGTTTCTTCTGATACAACGATGGTGATACTATCTGTCACTTCACTGACACCGAGTGCGGCTCTGTGCCTTGTTCCCAGTTCCTTAGAGATGAAAGGACTCTCTGATAACGGAAGATAGCATGCAGCTGCTGCGATTTGATTCTTCTGTACAATCACCGCTCCGTCATGGAGTGGTGTATTCGGGATGAAGATATTAATGAGCAGCTGGGACGAAATTTTCGCATCAAGGGGTATACCTGTTTCAATATAATCACTCATCCCCGTCTCCCTCTCAAGAGTAAGGAGGGCCCCGATCCGACGCTTTGCCATGTAGCTTACGGCTTTTGTCATGGATTCAATCATCTGTTCCTGCTCTTCTTCCTCCTGAAGCCCTGTCCTCGAGAACAGACGGCCACGCCCAAGCTGTTCAAGGGCACGGCGGAGTTCAGGCTGGAAGATGATGATGATCGCAAGGAACCCCCATGTGAGGGCTTGTTCCATCATCCATCCCAGTGTATCGAGACCAAAGATACTACTCAGGCCCCTTACAATGATGATGACAAAAATACCTTTTAATAATTGTACTGCTTTCGTTCCTTTTATCAGCATGATCAGTTTATAGATTACAAACCATACAACGAGTATATCTACAATATCAGAGACATAATCCAGCGCGGAGTAATCCGAAAAAATATCGATAAACGGCATATTACATCCTCCAATAGCTTAATCGAAAGCGTAAGCCGCCATGTGTGGCTTCTCCATTTTCGTAACGTTCCTATTATAGCACATTTTATCACTGTCAAATGAAAGACACCCACGGCTTCATGATTCTTTCTATTCTCTTCATGAACTCACGTTTTTGCATAAAAAAACTGACACGAACATCATAAGTGTCAGCCCTTTAGGGACGGACCTTACATTCCATCCCCTCTATTTTATCCTACTTTTCTTCAAGTTGCGAATTTCCCCAATCCACCGTGTCTTTAGCCCCTTTTTTGATCTGGTACCAAAGCCACTCAAACGCCTCATCGATTTCATGGATTTCCCCTGTCACACTGCCTGCAGAAGCCAGGTATTGCTTACCGTTGATGACGGTCACGTTCCCTGTGACTTTTCCTTCTATTTTCACATCACCATTCCGGACGGTCAGATCACCCTTTACAACTTCCCCCTCAGGTACGACAACCGTATGATCCTGAACGACTAATTTAGTATTTTTCGTAAATGAGAAGTCTTCATCATTCCAGGAGGTAAGGAAACTTCCTGTCATAAAGAACAGGAACAGAGCCGCAGCCGTAAGTAGCGGATGGTGACGGAACCATCTCTGTACCCCGATCTTCTTCTTCTCTTTCGGTAATCCCGCCATGACTTTATCTGTAAAGTCTGCAGAAGCACTGATATGGGATGTGCTTTGTACAAACGCAATCGCTTTCTTCAATTCATGAAAATGATGCTGGCACTCGCTGCATTCCTGCAAATGATGTTTCAGCGTTTCTTCTTTTTCCCTATTTAAGTCTCCATCTAAATAATCGTGCATATAGTCGATGATTTCTTCAGGACAAGGCTTCATGTTCACTCACCCTCTCTACAGTGATCGTAATTGTTTTCTGAGAGCTTCCCGCCCTCTATGTACCCTCGTTTTAACCGTTCCTAACGGTAGATCCAGTATATCGCTGATTTCTTGAAGCGGGAGCTCTTCAATGTATTTTAAAACGATGACCGATCGATATTTCTCCGGTAACTTGGAAATTTCTTTCTGTATGGTCTCCTGCAACTCCATATTCTCCACTTCATCTTCCGGGAGCTGAACATCAGCAGCCACCTGTGAGTACATCGTCAATCCTTCCGTTCCTGCCACCTCAGCATCCAGGAAGTAATCCGGCTTTTTCTTCCGGATCCGGTCGATACAAAGATTCGTCGCAATCCTGAACAGCCAGGTCGAAAACTTCCTCTTTTGATTAAAAGTCTCTATATTTACGTATGCCCGAATAAATGCCTCTTGGGCGATATCCTCTGCTTCATGACGATTCCCTAGCATCCGGAAGCAAATTTGGAACACTTTATCTTTATAAAGCTCGACCAATTCTGCAAAGGCATTTTGATCACCTTTCAATACTTGTTTTATCCGTTTATTCACTAACGCTTCCATTTCACAACCTCCGCTCTATGCGGCTATATTTATATACGTAGTACCCTATCAAAAGGTTTCAATTTTTTTATATTATTATCCTAACAAATTTTTAGGGAAATGTGTTTACATTTATTAGAAAAGGGGTATAAAGGAACTAATATTCTATTGCGGGAGGATCTCGAAATGAGAAGAAGAGTGAATGATTTATTATTTCAAATTGAAGACTGCCGTCGCCAAATGGTCGAACTAGCATTAAAGTCTTCCTTTGCCGATGAGCAAGTAGTTGATTTGAGCACTCGTCTTGACGATCTGTTAAATCAATATCAAGTAGTCAAGCACCATTGAAGGGAAATAGATGAAGGCTGGAATCCTTAGAGGGTTCCAGCCTTTTTTGAATATGATTAAAGTAACTTCTCTCCAAAGAGAGATCCCATTAACGCAACGGCAACCGTAGCCGTCTTATTCTTCTCATCAAGGATAGGATTTACCTCCACGAATTCAGCAGACGTAATCAATCCGGACTCCTCTAGCATTTCCATCGCCAGATGACTCTCCCGGTAGCTGATCCCTCCAAGGACAGGAGTCCCTACTCCAGGGGCATCACTTGGATCCAGGCCGTCTAAATCAAGTGATAGATGAACCCCATCCGTTCTTCCCTTCAAGTAATCAATGGACTCTTCCATAACCCTTGTCATACCAAGGCGGTCGATTTCATGCATCGTATACACTTTGATGCCTTTTTCCTTAATTAACTCCCTTTCTCCTTCATCTAGAGAACGTGCTCCGATGATGACGATGTTCTCAGGCTTGATCTTTGGTGAACTTTGCCCGATCCCCGTTAAATCCTCATGGCCGATCCCAAGGCTCACTGCCAGGGGCATCCCGTGTATATTTCCAGACGGAGAGGTGTCTCCTGTATTCAAATCACCATGGGCATCATACCAAATCACCCCTAAGTTCTCATAATGAGGCGAAACCCCTGCCAATGTTCCAATTGCAATACTGTGATCCCCACCAAAGATCAACGGGAAATCTCCGCTGCCGATGACATCATTCACCTTACCGGCAAGTGTTTCACTCGCTTCAGCAACCGCTTTCAAATTTCGTAAATTTGTATCAGGATTATTATGTACACGCTCAGCTTGACCAATCTCGATATCACCAAGGTCCTTGATGTCATATCCCAGGTTCTCAAGTCTTTCAACGATACCGGCATAACGAATCGCACTCGGTCCCATGTCCACACCTCTGCGCATTTGACCTAAATCCATCGGTACACCAATAATTGAAATATTTCTTTTCATCAAAAATTCCCCCTATTCAAAATTTACGTCCTGTCCCTATTGTATCCCTAGAGGGACCGATGACTCAACTGGACAAGATTGTGCATATATATGCGTGGTGAGAGGGATTTTTGATCATGGGATGTAAGAATATTAGTGAAACAAAAAAACCTCGAATCTCCTAAAAGATTTGAGGTCTTATCATGTCGTATGTATGATGATTTTTTCGCTTTGCAAAATTTCTTTGGTGGAGCCTAGCGGGATCGAACCGCTGACCTCCTGCGTGCAAAGCAGGCGCTCTCCCAGCTGAGCTAAGGCCCCATATAGAGAAATTCTCACACCAAGAGATGTGAGAAAATGTGTGATGAGCCATGAAGGATTCGAACCTTCGACCCTCTGATTAAAAGTCAGATGCTCTACCAACTGAGCTAATGGCTCGTAATGGCTGGGCTAGCTGGATTCGAACCAACGCATGTCGCAGTCAAAGTGCGATGCCTTACCGCTTGGCTATAGCCCAATAATTACGTGAATGGCATAAAAAAGGGACATTTATAGGATGTCCATTTTACACTGAAATATACAAAATGGTGGAGGGGGGCAGATTCGAACTGCCGAACCCGAAGGAGCGGATTTACAGTCCGCCGCGTTTAGCCACTTCGCTACCCCTCCAGCTAAAAAACAATGGTGCCGGCAAGAGGACTTGAACCCCCAACCTACTGATTACAAGTCAGTTGCTCTACCAGTTGAGCTACACCGGCATATATAAATTTGTGGTGAATACTGCGTAATGAAAGCAGTTCATGGAAAGATATTTTGCTGGCGCAAATTAATGAAGTTTATTTTACTTTCGTAAAAAAACTTGGTGGAGGATGACGGGATCGAACCGCCGACCCTCTGCTTGTAAGGCAGATGCTCTCCCAGCTGAGCTAATCCTCCGTTTTGTAACTATTTCCCTCAAAAAAGAAAATGGTGACCCATACGGGATTCGAACCCGTGTTACCGCCGTGAAAGGGCGGTGTCTTAACCGCTTGACCAATGGGCCGGTTTGTAAAAAAAATAAAAGCTTCCAACCGGGCTCGAACCGGTGACCTCTTCCTTACCATGGAAGCACTCTACCTGCTGAGCTATGGAAGCAATGGCTCCGCAGGCAAGATTCGAACTTGCGACCGATCGGTTAACAGCCGATAGCTCTACCACTGAGCTACTGCGGAATGATTTGGCCTGGCGACGTCCTACTCTCACAGGGGGAGATCCCCCAACTACCATCGGCGCTGAAGAGCTTAACTTCCGTGTTCGGCATGGGAACGGGTGTGACCTCTTCGCCATTATCACCAGACATATTGCTTACAATGACAAATATTATTATATAATATTTTCAGTGAAAATCAAGGTATAAATGAAAATTTATTCCCTGAAAACTAGATAAAGAATTGATGTCAAGAAAGCCTAATATCGACCAATTGTTGCATCTACTATTGAAAGTAGAATGCAGTCCAGCTCCGGCGGCTAGAGACTCGAGGTCATTTCAGTTCAATCAGCTGAGGGTAAAAAGCACCCTCTTCTGATTGCCCAGAAATGCTTGTCGTCTCTGTTCAAGCCGCCTCCGCTTTATAGTGTGGTTAAGTCCTCGATCGATTAGTATCAGTCAACTCCACATGTCGCCATGCTTCCATCTCTGACCTATCTACCTAGTCATCTTCTAGGGATCTTACTCACATACGTGATGGGAAATCTCATCTCGAGGGGGGCTTCATGCTTAGATGCTTTCAGCACTTATCCCTTCCGCACATAGCTACCCAGCGATGCCTTTGGCAAGACAACTGGTACACCAGCGGTGCGTCCATCCCGGTCCTCTCGTACTAAGGACAGCTCCTCTCAAATTTCCTGCGCCCACGACGGATAGGGACCGAACTGTCTCACGACGTTCTGAACCCAGCTCGCGTACCGCTTTAATGGGCGAACAGCCCAACCCTTGGGACCGACTACAGCCCCAGGATGCGATGAGCCGACATCGAGGTGCCAAACCTCCCCGTCGATGTGGACTCTTGGGGGAGATAAGCCTGTTATCCCCGGGGTAGCTTTTATCCGTTGAGCGATGGCCCTTCCATGCGGAACCACCGGATCACTAAGCCCGACTTTCGTCCCTGCTCGACTTGTAGGTCTCGCAGTCAAGCTCCCTTGTGCCTTTACACTCTGCGAATGATTTCCAACCATTCTGAGGGAACCTTTGGGCGCCTCCGTTACTCTTTAGGAGGCGACCGCCCCAGTCAAACTGCCCACCTGACACTGTCTCCCACCCCGATAAGGGGCGCGGGTTAGAATTTCAATACAGCCAGGGTAGTATCCCACCGATGCCTCCACCGAAGCTGGCGCTCCGGTTTCCAAGGCTCCTACCTATCCTGTACAAGCTGTACCAAAATTCAATATCAGGCTACAGTAAAGCTCCACGGGGTCTTTCCGTCCTGTCGCGGGTAACCTGCATCTTCACAGGTACTATAATTTCACCGAGTCTCTCGTTGAGACAGTGCCCAGATCGTTACGCCTTTCGTGCGGGTCGGAACTTACCCGACAAGGAATTTCGCTACCTTAGGACCGTTATAGTTACGGCCGCCGTTTACTGGGGCTTCGATTCGCACCTTCGCTTGCGCTAAGCACTCCTCTTAACCTTCCAGCACCGGGCAGGCGTCAGCCCCTATACTTCGCCTTACGGCTTCGCAGAGACCTGTGTTTTTGCTAAACAGTCGCCTGGGCCTATTCACTGCGGCTCTCTCGGGCTTGCACCCTACCAGAGCACCCCTTCTCCCGAAGTTACGGGGTCATTTTGCCGAGTTCCTTAACGAGAGTTCTCTCGCTCACCTTAGGATTCTCTCCTCGCCTACCTGTGTCGGTTTGCGGTACGGGCACCTTTTTCCTCGCTAGAGGCTTTTCTTGGCAGTGTGGAATCAGGAACTTCGCTACTAT